>CBFGLP010000107.1:0-6345 GCA_965649595.1 uncultured Myxococcales bacterium
CGTCGCCATCCCCGTCGCCGCCGGTGGTCGGCGGCAGTGCACAGTCGGCTGACAGGCACTTGCAGATGCCGTCCTGACAGGTGAGGCCGGCGTCGCACTGGTTTCCGACCGCACACTCGCACTCGAGATCACCGTGGATGCAGCCGTAGTCCTCGACCGCTCCGTCCTCGTAGGTCTCGAGCGCGACGTCGGTGTTGTTGTTGCACGCGAGCCCGAAGCACGAGCCGATCATCGCGCCGAACATCAGCAGGCGAGCGTAGTCTCCGGAAGCCATCGGTTCATTATACCGTCGTGGCGGGGCACGAGACTATTCGTTCTCGATGGCCCCGTTGGTGATCCAGGTGAGCACGTCCGCGATCTCGGCTTCGCTGAGCGTGCCCATGCCGGTCAGCGGGTTGTACGGCATCGGGTTGCCGATGATCGTGTCGTCGCCGATCAGCTTGAGGTAGAGGTAGCTGGTCTCGGGCGAGTTGGGCTCGATCAGGTTCAGCTCGGGGACCTGCGTCGAGGGCTGCAAGAGCCGCGCGTACACGCCCTCGCCGACCAGCGTCAGGCCAGCTTGCGGGTTGTCGCTCTCGTTGTGGCAGCCGCCGCAGTTGAACTCGAGGATCTTGCTGATCCGCGCCTCCCAGGTCACGCCCTCGCCGAGCAGGTTGAGGCTCGCGGGGTCGTTGGAGTAGCTGCAGTTGGCGTAGTCGATGCCGCCGGCGAGGTCCGCCTCGCCGCCGTCCTCGGGGAAGCCCTCGACGAAGCAGAACAGCGCCAGCATCTCGGCGATCGAGAACGGCTGGTTGGCCAAGGGCATGCGCGAGCCGGGGATCTCCTCGCCCAGCATCACGCCGCGCAGGCGGGCGATCAGGTAGCTGGTCTCCGGAGAGCCGGCCTCGAGCAGCTTGACCGGCTCGCCCTCGCGCGCACCGAACACGTCGTTGCGGTTGGCGTCGCCCTGCACGATGCCGACCGCGAGCAGGCCGTTGACCTGATCGACCTGGTAGTCGCGAACCTCTGCGATCAGGTGCCTGCGATCGGGCATCACCCACCAACGCGCCGAGTAGCTGGCGTAGGTGAAGTCGCCGACCTCGCCGTCGGTGACGAATGTGCGCTCGAACTCGGCGCTGCCGTAGCTGTCGACGACGTCGCCAGGCAGCGGATCCGCGAGGTGGATGTGGAGCCCGGGCGCGTCCTCGGGCGGCAGGCCCTCGCCCTCGAAGGGCGGGCCCTGGACGTACTCGAGCCAGCCGATCTCGATCTGACCGGTCTGCCCGAACCCACCGCCCTCCAGCCGGAAGCGATCGCCCGGCCGCTCACAGCCGTCGTAGACCGACTGGTACTCGCCGTACTGGAGGTTGCAGTTGAGCCCGAACGACGCGACGAAGTTGGCCGGCGTGCGCAGGTCCGGGAACTCCTTGGAGTTGTGGCACACGCCGCCGTTGGGCGTGCACGTGCGCCAGATGACCTTCTGATGCAGATCGATGCCGGTCGGGAACGAGGCCTGAGCCTCGAGCACGATCGGGTCGTCGCCGGTGTAGGGGTCCGGCTGGGCAGGCTCGCTCGGCTCCGGACGATCGGGCTCGAACTCGATCTGGCCGGGGTCGAAGTCGGACTCCTCTACGCAAGCTCCGAGCAGGAGCACCGGTACGAGGATGAGGGCAGACCGTGCGTGTTGGTTCGCCATGCTGCGCTCCTTGGCTCAGGCGAGGAACAGGTCGTCGAAGGGCTCGTCGGCCGGGAAGAACTCGGCGTGGTCGCAGCCGAGCGCGTCCATCATGGTCTTCATGACCGCGCGGTAGCTGTAGACCTTGCCGGTCGGTGCGAGGTCGGACGCCGCGGTCGAGCCGAGCTGCCGACCCGCCACCTCTGCCACCGGACCACCGAAGAAGGGCATCGACATCCAGCGGGTCGCGTAGTCGCCACCGTGGTCGCTGCCGCGAGCCGAGTTGAACCGACCGCCGCGAGTGGTCCGCGAGAACTCGCTGCCGAACGTGACGATCGTGTGGTCCCAGTAGGTCCCGCCGTCGGGGTGCTGCATGGTCTGCAGCGCCCAGATCAGCGCGGCGATCAGCTGGTTGAGCTCCTGCATGCGCGGAGGCAGGCCGGTCTCCTCGTCGGAGTGGTAGTCGTAGCCGCCCTGATCGAGGTAGACCGCCGGGCAGCCGTAGTGGAACAGGCGCAGCGCGAGCCGGAGGTCGCGCGACGATCCGCTCGTGCCGAACACCCGCTGCAGGTCCGCGTTGCTGACCCCGTCGAAGGGCTCGGTCGAGCCGTTGTCGACCTTGAGCATCTCGCTCGAGAAGATCTCGCTGTATGCCTTGGTCGCCTCGCGCGACTGCAGGTACGAGTCGACGACCGGGTAGTGGGGCAGCTGCTGACGATCGCGGAAGCGGGCGTCGTAGTCGTTGGTCATCTGCCGCGCCCAGTCGGGCAGCAGCGCGTCGGTGTTGAAGCCGAAGCGATCGAGGTCGTCGCCGCGCAGCACCGGCGGACGGAAGGCCGCGTACTCGCCTTGGCCACGCCCCATGCCCGGGTCACCCATGATGATCGCGGGCAACAAGGTGATGCCCTCCTGCTGCGCCATCAGGACCTTGTCGCGCAGGCCGTAGTTGATCATCGTGAAGATGCCCGTGCCGCCGCCGACGTAGCCGGTCAGGTAGCGCTCGAGCCCGGTCTGGTGGTTGCCGTCGGCGCTGCCGGCCAGCGGCTCGTGGTCGACGCAAGGCATCACCGCGATCTGGCTGGCGAGCTCGGGCACCGAGCGGACGCCGAGATCGCGCAGCTCCTGGGTCAGCCACGAGCCCTCGCCGCCCGGCGTCTCGAGCAGCTTGCCGACGCCCCACTCGGTCCCGCTCGCGACGTCGCTCGCAGGACCCCAGGGGTTGAACTCCTCGCTCGTGTTGCCGTTGAACGCGATCGGGAACCGGAACCCGCCGCTCAGCCGAATGCAGATCAGGTGCTTGGCCGAGCCGAACCCGACCGTGCTGGCCTTGGCCGTCTTGGGGATCCACAGGTAGGGCGCGCCGAACGCAGCCATGCCCACGCCGGCCCCGACTCCGAGGGTCTTGAGGAAGCCGCGGCGACCAGTCTTGAACTTCTTGTTGTTCGTCGTCATCGCTTGGTCTCCCTGGATCAGTAGAAGAGCATCTCCGCCGAGGACAGCAGCGCGAAGCAAGCCGGCCGCGCGAACTGTTCGGCGTCACAGGGTTTGGGCGTGCACTGGTCGGCGTAACCAGCGATGGCGTCGAGCTCCTGCTCGTTCGGCTCGCGGCCGAAGAAGAGCCGGGTCTGTCGCGCGACGATGTCCTGCGCGACCGTGGCGTCGAGCGCTTGGCTCGGGCTCATGCCCTCGGGCAAGAGCACCGAGATGTCCGCGCCGCCGCCCATCAGCGAAGGATCGCAGACCTGCGCGACGAAGGCCTCCTGCACTGCCGTGTTGAGGATCGACACGGTCGTGAAGCGGCTAGCGACCTCGTTGGCCGGGCAGCCGCCGAGCGTCTGCGCGAGGTTTTGATAGTCGGTCACCAGCTCGCGATCGTTGCTGATGATCCAGCGGCTGTTGTTGATCAGCGCGAACGCCCAGCCGCTCATGCCCTCGTCGAGGAAGTCCTCGGGGAACGGGATCCGGTGATCGCAGGTGGCCAGCTTGAAGCCGGTCATGCGCTTGACCGAGTCGAGCCAGCCCTCGGCCTGGATCTGCTTGAGCGGCCCGTAGGTCCAGCGGAACTTGGTCTGGTCGTAGCCCTGCGAGCTCTGCAGGTAGGCGATCGATGTCGCGACCGCGTAGTGGACCGAGCGGATGTCGGCCTCGTTCTCGAGCAGGTACTTGACGAGCTCGTGGCGGACGGCCTGGACCTCGGTGCCGAGGTCGTAGCCGAAGTACTGCATGAGCACGTCGTCGACGGCGGCCTCCCAGAAGGTCGACTGCTTGGCCATGATGTGGCCGGGCAGCTGGACCTTCTCCCACTCGTCGGCGGTCATGTAGCCGCTCCACATCAGGCCCTCTTGCTCACCCTCCTGCTCGCGGCGGTCGTCGGGCTCGAGGACCAGCTGGTTGTAGCCCCACAGGATGCTGGTGCACTGACCTAGATCCTGCTCGTCGTCACCCTCGCCATCGGGCACGCACTCGTAGTTGATGTAGGCGTCGGGGACCGTGCCGATATAGACGTGATCGCGGTAGCCGTTGGTCCACACCGAATAGAGCCGCCCCATGTCGCTGCGCTCGCTCTCGTAGGGCGGGCGATGCAGGAACAGCCGGAACGCGGCCTCGGCTCGATCGCCGGGGGTCGCGTGGCGCCGGGTAAGGACCGGGTGCGAGGCAGTCACGGCCGCGAACAGATCCCAAGGCACGTAGCCCTGGTAGACCTTGCGGACCAGATCGTCCATGTCGTAGATGCGCTCGACGTTGACGATCCGATTGTTGTAGAGCAGCAGGTCCGCCCAGCGACGCTGCTGCACGAGCACGAACTCGGGCGTGGCCATCAAAGCCTTGACGGTCTCGCCCCAGTCATCCTGGTTGCACACGTCGTTGATCTCGGCCGGCGTCGGGTAGCGGCCGATCATGTCGACGTAGAGCTTGCGGCAGGCCTGCCGGCGATCGATCGGCTGCGTCGCGATGCCGACGCCCCAGGTGCTCTTGCACATGCCGATGTTGACCGGGTTGGTCAGGCCGAGATCGTCGCAGTAGGCCTCGCACTCGTCGTCGCAGAGGATCGGCTTGGCGACCGGCGGCTCGACCTCCCGGGGCGCGGGCGATTGATCGAAGCCACCGGGGAAGTTGCCGTCGGTGATCGGATCCCCGTTGCCGACCAGCTCACCGGGGCCGCGCTGCGGGTTGGCGGGATCGATGCCTTCGACGTCGACGCAGCCGCTCGTCGCCAGGCCTGCGAAGGCCACGGTCAGACCGAGAGGCGCCAACCACCGATGTGGCAGACAGCAGAACTCGAGAGCACGTTTCATGTGGGCCGACTCCTGTCCGGGATGCTCGACATGGGGCTCGGCTGGGGGGGCCGGCTCGGCCTCGGTGGGCTGACTCGATCTCGACCTCGGGGGGCCGACTCGGGCAGCCGCGGGAGAGTGCGGGCCGTGGGGGGCTCGAGCATCCGAACGTCAACATCATAAAGGCCAGAAAGCTCTGCGCCCAGCCGTCGCAGGGCCACAACGGTCGAATTCCGCGTGGTCGAGCCCCCCCACGCGAGCGCGTGGTCTTCGTGTTGCTACTACCCCAACTCGTCACTTGGGTGAGATCGGGGAGCTCTGCACCTCATCGACCGGTCACGATCGCCCATCGGCCCATCTCGAATCAGGGCTCGCGACCTCGCGCTTGGGGTTGAGTGGCCCCGGATCGAGTTGATCCCTTCGATCTTTTGAGGCGGCGGCGCTCGCGGTACCCTCCCGAGCCATGAAGCTCGGCCATGTTCAGCGTTTCGTCGCTGCCCTCACAGCCCTCGGGGTCGTCGCTGGAGCCCCATCCCTCGCCTTCGCGGGTGAGGAGGAGTTCGCCCCGGCCAAGGGCAAGGACAAGGGCAAGAAGGACGAGGCCGCCGTGGCCGAGGAGGCGCCCGCTCCCGAACCGGAGCCAGAGCCGGTGGTCGAGCCAGAGCCAGAGCCAGAGCCCGAGGACGAGGACGAGGACGAAGTCGCTGCCGCGACCACGAGTGCCGCTCCTGGCATGAAGGGTCGCATCGGCCTCGGTGGTACTCGCTCGCTCTCGGGCGTGAACGCGATCTCGCTGCGCTACTACCCAATCGACAAGCTCGACATCGGCGCGCTAATCGGCTTTGCAACCTTCAGCCATCGCGACGTTGGCGACGACGGCGAGTTCTCGGAGCGCCGCACCGTCGGCCTGCTCGGCGCGGGCCTGCACCTGTTCTATTGGCCGGTCCAGGGTGATCGGAGCAAGATCGTCTCCGCCGACTTCGGCTTCGGCATGCGCGGGGTCGTGTACGTCGGTTTCGACGGCGATCCCGAGGACAACCCCGAGGTCCTCGAGGGCCCGCTCGAGATCGACATCGAGATCCCGATGACCACTCACCTGTTCATCGGCGATTCCGTTGCGATCACTCCGGAATTCGGCTTCGTCGCTCGCATCATCCCTGGCAACCGCGAGCCCGACGATCTCGGCAACGCCGACACCAACCCGGGCAGCGGAGCGGGCAGCCGGCTCGGCACCACCGACGGCCCGGGTCTCGGCTTCGAGATCGGCGAGCACGGCGGAGTGTTCTTCGGGCTCTCGATCTCCTACTTCTTCGGCGGCAAGAAGGCCGAGAAGAAGGGCAAGAAGAAGAAGAGCTAAAGGCTATTTAGCCCCAACGCCCGCCCCCCGACGAACCAAGCCCCCTACGGGGGGCCAAG
>CBFGLP010000108.1:0-3483 GCA_965649595.1 uncultured Myxococcales bacterium
CGAGGCCCAGGTCTCCGTTTGGCGGGAAAATCCCTTCGACCCTCACGCGGTCGCGCGCGTGCGCCCCGGCGTGTATCAGCGCGCGCTGCTGCGCAACTACTTCGACAACCTGATCGACTGGGCCGACCACCTGTTCAGGCAGGACACGCTCGAATCGATCAACGAGGCCACCATCCTCTATGTGCTGGTCTCGCAGCTGCTCGGCCCGCGGCCGCAGGAGGTCCCGGGTCCGGAGGGCTCGCCGAAGAGCTATGCGCAGCTAGCCGCAGAGGGTATCGACGAGTTCAGCAACGCGGCGCAGAAGCTCGAGAACTGGATCATGGTCCCCACCGAGCCGGCCGAGACGCTCGGCTGCGGCGGCGTCGAGCCCCTGCCCGCGTGGGTGCGCCAGAAGGTCGAGCTGCGGTTTTGGTACTTCTGCTATCCGCCGAATCCCGAGCTGCTGAAGTATTGGGACATCATCGCCGATCGGCTGTGGAAGATCCGCCACTGCCAGAACATCGATGGCGTCGAGCGTCGCCTGCCGATCTTCCAGCCGCCGATCGATCCCGCGCTGCTCGTCCAGGCTGCGGCGGCCGGCGTGGATCTGGCCTCGGTGCTGGCCGAGCTCGACTCGGGGCTGCCGCCCTATCGGTTCCGCTCGGTGATCGCACGGGCCAACGCGTTCTGTGCCGACCTACGCAGCTTGGGGAGCGCGCTCTTGCAGGCGATCGAAAAGCGCGATGCGGAGGCGCTCGCACGGCTGCGGTCGGAGCATGAGCTCGCGATGTTGGCGGCGGTGCGGGATGTTCGGGTGCGACAGCTGGAGGAGGCTCGTGAGGCGGTCGCCAGCCTAAAGCTCTCGAAGCGGGCCGTCGAGCAGCGCTACGAGTACTATCAGGGGCTCCTGGCGATTGGGATCAACCCGCAGGAGCAGATGGCGATGGATCTGTCGGTGTCGGCGGGAGGTATCCGAGCCGCATCGCAGGCGATCGTTGCGCTTGGAGGGATGCTGCAGCTCATTCCCGACTTGACCAGTTCCGTGGGGACCGACATGTCGATAAAGACAACGTTCGGGGGATCCTACGTTGGAGGTTCGGTCACATCCGCGGGTGAGGCCTTGGGCATCCTGCCCTCGATCCTCGATACCACTGCGAATTGGATCGCCACTAAAGCCCAGTACGACCGTCGCGCCGACGAGTGGAGCTTCCAGGTCGATCAGGCGCTCCTCGAGAACGCCCGTATCGACCAGGACATCGCCGTAGCCGAGATCCGCGTCGCCGTCGCCGAGCGGGAGCTCGCCAACCACGATCTCCAGGTCGAGCAGGCCAAGTCGGCCGATCGCTTCATGCGGGAGAAGTTCAGCAATCGCGAGCTCTACGACTGGATGATCGGTCAGCTCTCCACGCTCTACTTCCAGACCTATCAGCTCGCCTTCGATCTGGCCAAGCGGGCCGAGCGGGCCTACCGGCACGAGCTGGCGATCGACGGCGGCGCCCCGATCATCAAGTACGGCTACTGGGACAGCCTCCGCAAGGGCCTGCTCGCGGGGGAGAAGCTCGGCCACGACCTCCAGCGGCTCGAGTTGGCCTACATGGACCGGGACGTCCGCGAGTACGAGCTGCGCAAGTCGATCTCGCTGGCCCGTCTCGATCCGAGCGCCTTGCAACTCCTTCAGGAGACCGGCACCTGCGAGTTCGAAGTGCCCGAGGTGCTCTATGACCTCGACCACCCTGGTCACGTGCTGCGGCGGATTCGCTCGGTCAGCCTCACGATCCCCGCGGTCGTCGATCCCCACACCAGCTTGGGCGCGCGCTTGAGCTTGGTCGAGCACAAGACTCGTCGCAACGCGAGCGCCGAGCTCGAGCTCGGATATGGCGGCAAGGATCGGATCGCTACCAGCACCGCTATCGCCGATGCCGGCCTGTTCAACCTCGACTTCCGGGACGAGCGCTACCTGCCCTTCGAATACGCAGGCGCCGTGAGCCGGTGGAAGCTGGAGCTGCCGGACAAGGTCCCGCAGTTCGATTATCGGACGATCACCGACATCGTCATGTCGATTGCCTACACGGCCCGCGACGGTGGCGACGACTATCGCGGCACCGTGCAAGACGGCCTCGAGGCCCAGTTCAACGCCGCCTATGGAAACGGCGCGGCGCAGCTCTTTGTCGTGCACCGGGCCTTCCCCAACGAGTGGAAGCAATTCCTCTACCCGGCCCCGAGCGCCACCTCGCAAGTGCTCACGCTCCCGGTCAAGGAGCAGCACTTCCCCTACTTCGTGCGGCGCAAGGGCTTCGAGATCACCTCGGTGGAGTTCGTGCTGTGGTTCACCGACTCGATCACCGGCTTGAGTGACGAGGTCGACGCCGTGTTCTCGGTCGGCGATACCGCCGTCGCACTGGCCAAGGCGAGCGAGGGCCCCTACGCACATGGCACTGCTGGGCTGTTGAGCCCCACCAGCCCTGGCACCTGGACGCTCATGCGCACCAACGGCTCGGCGCCCAGCGAGGTCGTCGCCGATGGTCGGCTCGATCCCACGAAGATTGTCGGCATGTTGATGCTGGTCCACTACGAGCTGAGCGGGACCTGAGCGGGTTGTCATGAACGAAGATCGCCGCAATAGCCCCACGATGACCTCGGGCCCCTCGCTGCCGATCCAAGGCCCGCAGCAAAGCGCTGCATTCAACGCTGGGGTGTTCCCCGGCCGCGACGCGCCGGGAGCTGGAGCGAAGGACGAGCCGAATCCCTACGCCTCGGCTTTCAAATCTCCTTTCGGTACCGGAGGAGATTCAGCTACCGATCCCCGAGCGAGCTTCGCCCCCTCGATCTCGCTGCCCACCGGCGGAGGAGCCTTGCGCAGCGTCGGGGAGAAGTTCTCGCCCAACCCCTTCACCGGCACGGGCTCGTTCTCCGTACCCGTGGCCAGCTCGCCCGGCCGCGGTGGTTTTGGGCCTTCGCTCGCGCTCAGCTACGGCTCTGGTCAGGGCAACGGCCCCTGGGGGCTCGGCTGGATGCTCGGCGTGCCGGCGATCTCTCGCAAGACCGAGAAGGGCCTGCCCGAATACCACGACTTTCATCCGGACCCCGAGCAGCACGACACCTTCATTTTGGCGGGCGTCGAAGACCTCGTGCCGGTGTTGAACGAGCAGGGCGCGATCTGGTCGCAGGTGCGGGACGGTCATGAGGTGCACCGCTTCCGGCCCCGTGTCGAGGGCGGGTTCTCGCGGATCGAGCGGTGGCGCTCGCAAACCACGGGGGCGGTGCACTGGAAGACCATTTCCCCCGGGAACGTCACCAGCTATTTCGGCAAGACCGAGGCCGCACGGATCGCCGATCCGCTCGATCCCGATCGGGTGTTCTCGTGGCTGCTCGAGGAGAGCCACGACGATCGCGGAAACATCGTCGTCTACGAGTACAAGCAGGAGGACCTCGCGGGGGTAGATGTCTATGCCCTCGAGGAGGCCCCGCGCCTGCGCGAGACCACGATCCAGGCCCAGCGCTACC
>CBFGLP010000109.1:0-2037 GCA_965649595.1 uncultured Myxococcales bacterium
GCGACCGCGGCTCGCAGGTCGCGGTTGCTGCCGGCGATCAGCTGAAAGTCGCTAGCGACCTCGCGCTCGCTGCCGAGCGGCATGAACCGGCGATCCTCGATCGCGCGCAGCAGCATCGCCTGCTCGTCGAGGCCGAGCTCGCCGATCTCGTCGAGGAAGAGCACGCCCTTGTCGGCGGCGACCAAGAGGCCGGCGCGGCGGCTGGTCGCGCCGGTGAACGAGCCCTTCTCGTGCCCGAACAAGGCCGACATCGCGACGTCGCCGCGCAGCGTCGCGCAGTTGACCTCGACGAAGGTGCCCTCGACCTGACGATGCTCGCGGCGCAGCTCGTAGATCCGCCGGGCGAGCCGGGTCTTGCCCGCGCCGGTCGGTCCGCTCAGCAGGATCGGTGCGCGGCTGGCCAGCACGACCCGCTCGATCCGCTCGATCAGGTGATTGAAGGCGAGGTTGCGGGTCGCGATCCCGGCCTTGAGGAACGAGAGGTCCCGGCGGGTCCGCTCGGCGAAGCGCGAGGCGAGCTGATCGTACTTGGATAGGTCGAGATCGATGATCCGCAGGGTGCCCGGCTGATTGGTCGGGCGCTTGCTGGCCGGCGGCGAGGTCTGCAGCAAGCGGGCCGGGAGCTCGCGCGACTCGGTCAGCAAGAACAGGCAGATCTGGGCGACGTGCGTGCCGGTCGTGATGTGGACGAGGTAGTCCTCCTCGTCGGGCTTGAAGGGGTAGGCGCGGGCGAAGTCCAGCAGCGCGGCGTAGACCGACTCGAACTCCCAGGGATCGCCGAGCTCGATCGGGTGGGGGCGCACGAGCGTCTCGGGGCTGACCTGGCCGATGTCCGCGACGACCTGATCGCAGAGCCACTCGTAGCCCCGCTGGCCGGACGGGCTGGTCGAGCTCTCGTAGAGCAGCTCGAAGCGATCGACGATGAAGTCTTCGTGGCGACACAGGTCGACGCTCGGTCGCCAGCGATCCCAGCGGCTCTTGCCGACGTGATCGAGCGTGGTGCCGAGCAGGCCGATCACGACGGTGCGCCTGCGCCTGCGCGTTTGTGCGACACGGGGCGGGCTTTCTTGCCGAGAGGTTCGCTCGCGTGGACGGGCCACGCCGCGCAGTATGTCCCGCCTGCGTGCGTCTACGCGCGGCCATTCGCGACCGGCGTGGTGATATCGTGCAAGCCGTGAGTGCGATCGCATCGCTCCTGCTCGCAACATGGCTGGCCGGGCCGCCCCCGGGTCCGGACGAGCTCGCCCCCGCCGACGACCACGATCCGAGCATCTATGGCGGAGAGCCCGTCGAGCCGGGGGCGTGGCCGGCCGTGGTCGCCGTGCGCACGCAGAAGCTCTGCACCGGGACGCTGGTCGCCCCCGACCTGGTGCTGACGGCTGCCCACTGCTTCGACCCCGCGCCGATCGGACCCGTGCAGATCCAGTTCGGCGACTCGCTCGACTCCAACGCGATCGTGGGCGCCGCGGAGTGGGGCAGCCACCCGGGCTTTTGTCTGCCGAGCGAGTGCGGCGACGACATCCACGACTTCGCGTGGGTCCGGCTCGCGCAGGCGGTCGACATCGATCCGGTGCTGCCGATCACCTCGCAGAGCGAGTACGACGACGCGATGGTCGACGGTCGCGAGGTCGTGTTCGTCGGCTACGGTCAGGACGAGCAGGACGTCACCGGGGTCAAGCGCGAGGTCACGAGCGAGATCACCTCGTTCAACGACAGCGGCCGCGAGTTCAAGGCTGGCGGTGGCGGCCTGGACAGCTGCTTCGGCGACTCGGGTGGCCCGGCGTTGATCCAGCTCGCGTCGGGCGAGTGGCGTCTCGCGGGCGTGTTGTCCCGCGGAGGCGAGTGTGGAAAGGGCGGCATCTACGGCGTGCCCTTGCCCGAGCTCTGCTGGGTGCGCGACAGCAGCGGCACCGATCTGCTGCCCGAGGGCTGCGGCGGGTGTGACTGCGTCGACATCACGCCCGAGCGCGACAAGGGCTGCGCCTGTACGCTGCCCGACGAGCCGGGGGATCGCAGCGGGTGGCTCGCGATGTTGAT
>CBFGLP010000110.1:0-8558 GCA_965649595.1 uncultured Myxococcales bacterium
CGACGAGCTGCGGACCTTGTTGATCGCGGGTCATGAGACGACCGCGGTCACGCTCGCGTGGGCGCTCTACTTCGTGCACCGCAACCCGGCGGTCCGCGAGCGGCTGCTCGCCGAGATCGCGGCGCTCGACTCGGACGAGCCCGACGGCTTGACCCGCGTGCCCTACCTCGAGGCGGTGATCGACGAGACGCTGCGCCTGCGACCGGTCGCCGGGCAGAACTTCCGACGCTTGCGCAAGCCTTGGCAGCTCGGCGAGTGGGTCGTCCCGGCTGGGGCGACCGTGAGCGCGGCGGTGTCCTTGATCCACCATCGCGCGGACTTGTGGCCCGAACCCGAGCGCTTTCGGCCCGAGCGCTTCGTCGACGCCGAGCGGCCCGCTGGCAGCGAGCGGCCGAGCCCCTTCGTGTATCTGCCCTTCGGTGGCGGAGCGCATCGCTGCCTCGGGGCCACCTTCGCCCGTTATGAGGCGTCGGTGATCCTCGGCACGCTGCTGCGCGAGCTGGAGTTCGAGCTGCTCGACGATGTGGTCGAGTGGGGGCGCGGTCGCATGACGCTCGAGCCGCTCGGTGGGGTGAGGGTGCGCGTCGTGGGACCACGCTGACTCGTCTTCATCAGCTCCATGGGAGCTGATCGGGCATTGTCCCAATTGTGTGCTGTCCGATTCGGTACAGTGGGTTTTTCCAGCTCGACTGGAATGCTGCGCTCGAATTGGCCTGAGCCGAACCCTCGGCTACGGTCACTTCAAGGGGGCGGTAGGTCTTCGGCCCGCCCGCCATCGAGGTCTTCATGTCTATCGTCACCCCGCGGCTCCACTCGTCGAGTCAGTCATTGACCATGAGCTCGTTCGAGCTCGAGCCCGTACGTGACGAGCCTGTCGAGCTGCCGCCGGGCCCTGCGGGGCTCCTGCGCTCGGCGTATCGAATGATCCACGAGCCGATCGAGGCGCTCCGCGAGTGGCACGAGCGCTACGGCGATACCTTCACCGTCCCGCAGCCGGGATTTCGTAGGGTGATGACCGCCGATCCGGAGCTAGTCCGACAGATCTACACGGTCCGGGATCCCGAGCTGTTCGCGTCGGTCGTGCCCGAGTCGCTCGACGTGCTGTTCGGTCGCGAGTCGGTATTGATGCAGGTCGGTCAGCGACATCACGAGCGACGCAAATTGCTGATGCCGGCCTTTCACGGCGAGCGGATGCGTAGCTGGGGGGAGGCGATGGCGGCCGCCGGGCGCCGGGCGTTCGCCGGTGGCGGCGAGGTGTCGGCCTATGAATGCACGCAACGAGCCACACTCGAGGTGATCATTCGAGTGATCTTTGGCGTCGACGATGACGAGCGGGTCGAGGAATTCCGAGCGGCGGTGACCGAGTGGTGCAGCACCTTGCGGCCGGGGTTCTTGTTCGTCCGCGCGCTGCAGCGCGACCTGTGGGGGCTGTCGACCTTCGCCGGTTTTCGTCGCGCGTCCGAGCGAGTCGACGCCTTGCTCTTCGATCAGATCGCCCGCACCCGCCGGTCCGAGCCCGGGCGTGGCGACATCCTCGGCAGCTTGATCGAGGCCCGCTACGACGACGGCGCTGGCATGAGCGACGAGGAGATCCGCGATCAGCTCCGTACGCTGCTCTTCGCGGGCCACGAGACGACCGCGACCCTGCTCGCGTGGGCGCTCTATTTCGTGCTGCGGGAGCCGAGGGTGCGTGAGCGCTTGCTCGCCGAGCTCCGAGTCGCCGCTCCGGGGTCGGGCATGGGGCTCACGGGACCCATCGAGTCGGTCGGCGCCAGCAGCTCAATCGAGGAGCTGGCTCGCTTGCCCTATCTCGGTGCGGTGATCGACGAGACCCTGCGAATGCGGCCGGTGACGACCGATGGATTCCGCATGCTCCGCAAGCCCTGGAAGCTCGGCGCGTGGCGCTTGCCCGCAGGTGTCGCCGTGAGCCCGGCGGTGACGCTGATCCACTTTCGCCCGGACCTCTGGCCAGAGCCAGACCAGTTTCGTCCCGAGCGTTTCCTGACAAACGAGCGGCCGAATCCCAATACCTATCTGCCTTTTGGTGGCGGTGCGAGGCGCTGCATTGGAGCGGCGTTTGCTCGGTTCGAAGCGTGCGTCATCTTGGCCACCTTGCTGCGCACCTACGAGCTCGAATTGCTGGACGATCATGTCGAGTGGGGGCGCGGCCTCTCGACGCTGCAACCGCTCGGCGGCGTGCCGATGCGCGTGCGGATCATGTAGCGCGCACCAACGAGATGTCAGGAGCGAGCACCGCCGGTTGGTGGTGTATTCGACACCCGAGCGAGAGCAGGGACTCGCTCCATCCTGGCGGCCAGTGTTCCCCACCATTTGCTCGGCGTAGGCTATGTGGTGATGGTCACATCGAAGGGCATTGAGGGCTCATGGAACATTCCTCCGGGACCCCGCGGGTGGTTTGGGCCCACGCGGCGGATGATCTCCGACCCAATCGCGGCATTGCGCGACTGGCAGGCGCGCTTTGGCCCGACCTTCACGATAAATCAGCTCGGCACGCGCGTGGTCGTGACCTGCGATCCCGATCTGGTGGCCGAAATCTACGCCGTCCGTGATCTCGAGCTCTTCGCGGCCGTATTGCCGCCCGCGCCCGCCGTGCTGTTTGGCCAGACCTCGCTGTTGATGGACGCGGGCGAAGCACACCTGCGCAAGCGCAGGCTGATGACCCCCTGCTTTCACGGCGAGCGCATGCGGGCGTGGGCCGAGACGATCGCCGCGGCTGGGCGGCGGGCGTTTTGTACGGAGGATGGGGTCGGACACCAGAGCTCGACTGGTGAGCTGCGAGCGCTCGAGCGGACCCAACGAGCGACGCTCGAGGTGATCGTTCGCGTGATCTTCGGTGTCGACGACGACGCGCGTGTCGATGAGTTCGTCAGCACGTTCGGCGAGTGGACGCTCGCGGTCCGACCTGGCTTCCTGTTCGTGCGGGCGCTGCAACACGACTTTCTCGGTATATCCAGCTTCGCTCGCTATCGTCGGGTGTCCGAGCGGGTCGACGCGCTGCTGTTCGAGCAGATCGCCCGAGCTCGAGCAGGCTCGCCCGATCGGGGCGACGTGCTGACCAGCTTGGTCAACGCGCGCGACGATCAGGGCGACGCGCTGAGTGATGCGACGATCAAGGACCAGCTCCGCACATTGCTCTACGCCGGTCATGAGACCACCGCGATCGTGCTGGCGTGGGCGCTCTACTTCGTCGCCCGCGACCCGCTCGTGCGCGAGCGGGTCATCGACGAGCTCGCCTCGCTCGGACCGAGCGCCCGCGCCGACCAGATCGCCGAGCTCCCCTACCTCGGCGCGGTCATCGACGAGACACTGCGGATTCGGCCGGTCACCCCCGACGTGCTCCGGGTGCTTCGCAAGCCCGCGCGATTCGGGCCCTGGACCTTGCCGGCGGGCACGGCCTTGAACGCGGCCCCGACCTTGCTGCACCACCGCGCGGATCTCTGGCCAGAGCCCGAGGCGTTTCGACCGGATCGCTTCATCGGCGAGCGGCCGGGCGCCAACGTCTACATACCCTTCGGGGGTGGGGACCGTCGCTGCATGGGGGCGAGCTTCGCTCGCTTCGAGGCGACGATCTTGTTGGGGACCTTGCTGCGGGAGCTCGAGTTCGAGCTGCTCGACGAGCAGGTCGAGTGGGGCCGCGCGCTGGCGACCTTGCAGCCGCTCGGGGGCGTGCGGATGCGGGTGCGGAGCAAGGACTAACGAGGCCGAGCGGACGACTCGCTCACTCGACCTCGAGCCGATAGCCGATGCCCGTCTCGGTCTTGATCAGGCGTGGACGCGCCGGATCGCCTTCGAGCTTGCGTCGGAGCTGAGCCATGTACACGCGTAGATAATGGGTGTCCTCGAGGTGCTTTGGGCCCCACACGCCCTCGAGCAATTGGCGGTGCGTGAGCACCTTGCCGGCGTGCTGGATCAGCATGCTCAGGAGCTTGTACTCGACCGGCGTCAGGTGCAGCGGCTCGCCCTCGTAAGTGACCTTGCGGGCGACCAGATCGACGACCAAGCCCTTACAGCGAAACAGCGGCTCCGGTTGGTCCGTAATTCGAGTCGCGTGGCGGAGCGCGACCCGGATGCGAGCCAGCAGCTCGTGCGATCCAAACGGCTTGGTGAGGTAGTCATCGGCGCCCAAGTCGAGCGCGCGGACCTTGTCTTGCTCGCGTCCTCGCGCCGAGACCACGATGATCGGGGTCTGGGTCCACTCGCGGAGCTTGCTGACCAGCGTGAGACCGTCGACGTCGGGCAGCCCGAGATCGAGGACTATCAAGTCTGGCCGGTGGTCGCTGGCCAGCGAGAGCCCCTCGTGCGCGGTCTCGGCCTCGAGCACCGCGTAGTCCCGACTGTCGATCAGCGCCCGCAAGAAGCAACGCATCTGGGGCTCGTCCTCGATCGTCAAGATGGTAGGGCGACGCTCGCTCATGCTCGACTCCCGGCAAGGGAATTCAGCTCCGGTGGAGCTGACGAAGACAGTTGGCCTCGAGCTCCGACTCGCCCGGGATCTCTGGACGCTCGGCGCTGGGCAACGTGAACCCGAATTCGGCACCGGGCCCGTCGTCGCGGTTGCGGGCCCACACTCGCCCGCCGCTCGCTTCGACCAAGATGCGCACGATCGCGAGCCCGAGCCCGGCTCCGCCGGACGGCGCCCGAGGGCCGCGATGGAACTTCTCGAACGCGTGGCGCAGCGTGATCGGATCGAGCCCGGCCCCGCGGTCGCGCACGCGCACCGCGACCACCTCTTGCTCCCGCGCCACGTGGATCTGGATCGGGTCCGCCCCGTAGCGCAACGCGTTCTCGAGCATGTTGCTGAGCACCAGCTCGGCGGCGATCGGATCGAAGATCGCGAACAAGGGCCCATCACTGGCCTCGAGCACCACGTCGACTTGGCGATCGCCGATACGGTGGGCGAGCGACGCCAGCACGGTGCCGATCGGCTCTTCGATGGCCGCCAGCTCCGGACGCAGCCGCGCGCCGTCCCCCTCCAAGCGCGTCATCTCGAGCAGGTTGCGGAGGATTCGGTTGAGCTGCTCGGCCTGCTCATGGATGCCGGCCAACAAGCTCGCGCGGACGCTGGGGTCCAGCGAGGGCTCCTGCTCCAGCGTCGTCACCGAGCCGAGGATCGCTCCCAGTGGTGTGCGCAGGTCGTGGGAGACGGACGCCAGCAAGGCAGAGCGCAAGCGCTCCGCCTCGGCGGCGAGCTCGGCCCGCTGACGGGCTCGCTCGACGCGGACCCGCTCGATCGCCATCGCGATCAACGAGGCCACGGTCCCGATCATCTCTTGTCGCGCGTCAGAGCGCTCCTCGGGCTCGTCGGCGGGCTCTCGCTCACGCACCACCAGCTGCCCGATCACGCCATGGCGGCCTTCGAGCGGCAGGACGTGCGGACGTGTCGAGCCGGTGCCCGACGGATCTCGCGTGTCACCGATGCGATGAACCAAGCGCAGGGCTCCGTCATCGTCGATCACGTGCAGCGCGAGATCGACGTGGAGCAGCTCGGCCACTGCTCGTCCCGCGACCGCCTCGATGTCCGCCTCGTCCGCTGCGGCGAGGGTCTTGGTCAAGCGAAAGAGCGTGGCGGTCCGTTGCTCGCGCTCGACCGCCACGCGGGCCTGATCGCGGACCTCGGTCACGAGTGATCCAACCACCACTCCCACTAACGCCATGACGGCGAGGGTGACCCAGAAGCGAGTGTCGCTGCCCATCCCGAAGCTGAAGGGGTGGACGAACAGCCAGTCGAACATCGCGGCGCTGGCCAGCGCCGCGACTATGGTCGGGCCGCGCCGCGTCCAGAAGGCGATCGCGAGCACACCGAGCAGGTAGAGCATCGCCGAATCGGTTCGCGCGATGTTGGGTGTGAGCATGTACGTCACACCACTGATTAGGGCGACCAAGGCCAGCGCGGCCGGGTACTCGAGCATTCGGTAGCGCACGCCCAACAGCGGCAGGAACCGACCTGGCGCGGCTGACGAACCAAGCGATGCGGAATGAGCCATGAGAGGGTCTGAGTCGGGCACCGGCGTCAGGGTGGGCGTCCTGCGCTTCTACTCGCCGCGGCACACCGCGGCAATCGAGGGTCGCGTCTCGCTGGCTCGAAGAGCAGCGACGCGAGACCAATCCTGTCGAAGACGGTACCCGATCCGGGTCATGACATGCCACCGAGGGTGGGTGGCGTCGAGCGCACGAGCTTCGACTGGCGCGGCGGTTCATCTTGATGGGATCTTGATATCCGCGGATCGAGTACGGACTGTAGACTCGCGACCATCGACGCGAAGCTGACGATCCGCGGCATCTGCCACAACTCGCACGATCTTCGACGTTCGCGGCAGGCGGAGAGTCCGAGCGTCGGCGCGACGACTCCTCGGGGACGCGCGCCAACCCGGAGGCGTACACGACAATCTCTCGCGCTCGGAGGAGGAGGGGGTGGACCCTGATGAGGAATGCCGTTCGTATGAGTATTGAAACCTATGACGAGCTCGACGCAGCGCTCGACGACCTCAAGCGCGCCGTCACGGAGTGCGCGGTGCTCAACGGCGGGACGCGGCTCTGCGACGTTCGCGAATACGTGCTGCAGGCGGCGCAGGGCTCCTACGTCGCGGACCTAGCGAGGGTCATGCGGGTGAGCGAGCAGTTGGTGTCGAGGGTGCTCGACACTCCCGTCGCGATCGAGACGCTGACTCGGCTCGCGGACTCGAGCGAGCTCGGCGACTTCATCGTGCGAGCGGCGGTCAAGATTGGCCCGGTCGATTAGCTGGCAACCCAGAGCATCCAGGCGACCCCGATGGCGGTGCTGGCGAGCGTCAGCGGCACTCCTATCCGCAGGTAGTCGAAGAACCCGACCCCCCCGATCTCGCGGCTCTTCTCCGCCACGATGATGTTGGCGACCGAGCCCAGCAAGGTCAGGTTGCCGGCGAAGGTCGAGCTCATCGCGAGCAGCTCCCAGCCGAGCTTCGGGTCCGGCAGCGCGCTGACCGGCTCGGCCACGACCAGGATGAAGGGCACGTTGGACACGATGTTGCTGCCGAGCACGAACAGCCCGGCTATGCGCAGCCATGCCCACGCGGGCGCGAGCGGGTCCGACCACAGCGGCAAGGCCTCGAACGCCAGCGCTGGAGCGCCGCTGCGGACCAGCGCGTCGACGACCACGAACAGCCCAGCGAAGAAGAGCAGCACCGACCAGTCGATCCGCAGCCACAGCTCGCCGTGGCTGGTTCGGCGCAGCAGCATCGCGAGCACGACCCCGCCTGCCGCGGTCCAGGCGAGGTCGAGGCCGAGCGTGTAGAGCAGGGCGCTGAGCAGCACGATCGCGGCGGTCGGCCCCGTGCGTCGGTCGAAGAGCGGACGCGCCGAGTGATCGTGGGCGAGCGAAGGAAGCGTCGCCGGAGCCTGGGCGAGCGCCTTGCGAAAGCCAAACCGCAGCAGCCCATGGTTGATCGCCAAGCCGGCCAGGGCGACCGGGCCGACCAGCAGCAGGTGATCGACATACTCGAGCCCGCCGAGGCTCGCGCAGAGCATGTTCTGCGGGTTGCCGACCAAGGTCGCCGCGCTGCCGGTGTTGGCCGCGGTCGCGAGCGCGAGCAGGTAGGGCAGGGGCGGGAGGTGGCGGCGACGGATCAGCCCGACCACGAAGGGCGTTCCGAGCACGCACACTGCGTCGTTGGTCAGCAAGGCCGAGAGCAGGCCCGCGCCCCACACGATCGCGCTCAGCAGCACGTAGGGGCTGGCCACGCGCTGGGCCATGCGATCGACCGCGCGTTCGAAGAAGCCGTCGGCGTCGAGGCAGGCGCCCATGCCCATCATGCCGAACAGCAGCAAGAGCGTGCGACCGTCGACGGCGGCGATCGCCTCGTCGGGGCCGAGCAGACCGAGCGCCACGCAAGCGACCGCGCCAGCCAACGCGACGGCCGGGCGCTCGATCGCGAGCTTGCCGATCCGACGCGCGGAGACCAGCACGTAAGTGCAGCCGAACACGAGCAGCGCGACGAGCATGTCAGTGGGGAAGCAGAGGGCAGGTCGGGGGGCCCACCATGCCACCGTCGTCGTAGACGCGGTGATCGGGCAGGCGATCGCGGAGCTGCTCGGATAGATCGTTGGTCAGGCGGTAGCGCGCCTGTGCTCCTTGTCGGACCAGCACGATCGCCTGGCCGCCGCGGGTGCGCTGGAGCGCCTCGAGCAGGCCCTGGGCGCCGTCGTCGAGCCACGCAGCTCGAGCTTCGGAGTCCGAAGGGACCTCGCCACAGCTCTTCCACTCGCCCTTCGGTGGATCCGGGCGGTAGCAGCAGTGATTGCGCAGTTGGTTGGCGGTCAGATCAGGCTCGCCTTCCAGCTCGATCTCGAACACCGCCACGTTGTCGAACAGGCGGTCGAGCAGACGGTCGATCTCCTGCTGCTCGGCGATCGTGCGCACCGGCACCTGGGCGGTCGGACAGATCGGCCCCTCGGGTAGCGCTGGGCCACACGCGGCCTCGTAGGCGGCGACGCGCTCTTCGAGCTTCGCCCTGGCGGCCTCGCGCTCGCGCTCGCGTGCCCGGTCGAGCTCGAGCTCGACC
>CBFGLP010000111.1:0-4265 GCA_965649595.1 uncultured Myxococcales bacterium
CCGCTGCAGAACATGGACGAGCTGACGGTGACCACGCTGGCTCGGGGACTTGCCAAGCTGCTACGGGTCCTCCCCGACCGCTGGTCGCTCATGATGCTCTTCCATGGGGAGGGGGATTTGGCTCGCTTCCATGACGAGATCGCGTGCGCGGTTTACATGCTTCCGTGGCTGACACCGACGCAGCGGGGCCGGGAGCGGCCAATCGTGGCTCGGGCGGAGGTCAGTCGGTTAGGTGTCCCCCTCCAACGCCTCGATCGTTTCGTCCAGCGCCGCCCGTGAGACGGTGCTGCGGTTTTTGCGCGTTGGGTGCGTCTGCGGGGCTCGGGAGCGACCACTCGAATAGCCTGTATATCGATTTGGTCATGCAGATTACGGTGCAGAGCGGTTTCATTGTCACGTGCCCAAATTCGAATATTGTCTCGTGATTATGATGTGGTCGGGCTTGCAATGGGTTGATCTCGGCTCGCGACAATATGCGGGGCCCTCTTCCGAGTGGCTCCGCCTGGTGATCGAGCCTCGCTTCTCTTCTCCTCAAGCCGCGGCTACGCGTACGTCGTAGCGTACCCTCAGCAGATATGTCCCCGCCGGGAAAGCGACGTCGCGATTCCCTTCACAGAAGTCTTTTAGTGCTGACCGATATGCCGCCACCCAATCCTTCCACTCGTTGATCGCTCGCCGCATTTGTTCGGCATCTCGCGTAGCGAAACGAGGCTGGATTCCGCCGTGCTTCTCGTCGTCCCACCGCGGCGAGTCCCACCATGCCAACTGCGCATGAACACTAGCCATCCCCACGAAGCGCCTACCCTCTGCCGCCATCTCTTTGCCGACTTCGTTCTCGCGGGCGTGAAGCTGCTTGCGGAGCATGGCCTCGAACTCCACAGCGGCCGACACGTTCGAAGGCGGCGCCACCGGCCGAAGCACTTCCACATCCTGCCCATCCTTCACGAACGCGGGCCGCAGCACGCGACGCGCCTGTCCAAAGCTCAGTCCAACGCTGCTCGAGCCATCCCAGCGCCACGCACGAGCGACTAATCCCGCCGAGACCGGATTTGCCAGCGTGTACACCATCTTGTCGAGGACCGCGGCTTCCGAGCACAGTTCGACCGCGTTGTACGAACCCGCCTTCCAGAACGATTCTTTTCGCCGGTAGCGGAAGTTCAGCGCACGAGCAACCAACGCGTTCAGCCGCCGAACGAACTCTGGTAGCTTGCCCTGGGGATCGGTCACGACTAGGTGGTAATGGTTAGACATCACCATCCAAGCGTGCAGTATTACTCCCGTCATCCGCGACGCCCTTGCGAGCGCGTACTCGAATACCTGCTTGGTGTGCTCGTTCGGCAGTAGAAAGAAGCGCCGCTCCGAGCAGCGGCGAGTGATGAACCAGGTGGTGGAGGGGAGAATCCGACGGGGGATCGTCATGCCTCCTTGTCGGCCCGAGCGGATGGAGCTTGCAGGCGATCTGTATGGGAAAGCTGGCTACTCGGGAAGTCGGTAGTCTGGCTAGTTCCCTCGTGCCCCCCTCGACTCGCCAGGAGGGCAACCGACCTTCGGGCGGCTGCGGGCGGCTGCGGGCACTCGATGCTCGCGGCCTCGCTCGCTCATGTGCTCGGGAGTCTACTCCCCGAGGTCAGGCAGCGGGTCGCCCTGCACGGCCGCGATCTCCCACGCATACACGCTCAGCCCGCCACGCTCGAGGCCCGGCAGCAGATCACCAAACGCGTTGGCTTCGATCACCCGATGATCGCAGAGGTCGCTCTCGAACAGCAGGTCGACCCCGACGTGCAGGCAGCCATGCGCGGCGTGGACCTTGCGAGCGCTGTCCATTGCTCGCCGCCAGGCCTGCGCTGAGACCCACTGGCGCAGCCCAGTGAGGTCGCCTCGGCTGCCGCCGAGGTGGAGATTCGTGATCGGGTGCGGGCTGGTTCGCACGACCACGAACACCGGCTCGCCCGCGATCACCAGGACGCGGAGGTCGAACCAGCGACCAGCGATGCGCGGCTTGGCGATCGCCCGCTCGATCTGCGAGCCCTCGTCGAGCAGGAAGCGGAGCAGATCGTCGATCGTCTCCCGCTCGCGCAGCTCCTGCAGGCGCAACGAGTTGAACCGACCGTCGGGGCGCACGTGCACGGTCGTCAGCGCGCGCTCGAGCCCTGGTCGGCCGCCGCGGGCTGGCCGAAGCGAGACCATCGCCACGCACGAGGCAGACGAGCCGCTGGCGAGCTTCACGAACACGCTGGTCCAGCCGCGCTCGCGCATCGCCTCGCGCAGCTGCTCGGGCGTGGTGATGCCTTCGAGCACCTCGGGGACCGGAACGCCGAGCGCGGCGTAGCGCCGCGAGGTCACCCGCTTGTCGAACAGCTCGGCGACGCTGCTCGGCGGGTTGAGCACGCGCCAGCTCGGTCGCTGGGCGAACACGGCGTCGAGCTCGCGAAGATAGCGAAGGAACCCGAGCGCGCGCTGACGGGGTGCCACGATCTCGCCAAAGCGAAGCTCGCGGGCTCGCAGCTGGTCAGGGTCGATCGTCTCTCCGCCGCCCCCGAGCGCGTCGGCCCAGCCACGCTCGAGCAGCAGCCGCTCGACAGCGCCGTCCTCCCCAGTCGCGTCGAGCCGGACCAAGAGCGGCTCGTCGGGCAGCTCGGCGAGTCGCTCGATCTGCTCGAGCAGCGCTCGGTGAGCGAGCACGATCGGCTCGGGCTCGCCACGCTCGCGCAGAGTCGCAACGAAGCCGGTGACGCGCCGGTTCTCGGGGTTGCCGAGGATCAAGAAGCGCGGGCGCGGGACCATGAAGGCGGTCACCCACGGAACATGAAGCTGGCGACGCCCGGCAGCGCGCTCTCCAGCGTGCTGCGAAAGCTCGCTCGGCTGGACATGATCGCAGACAAGAGCTCGAGCTGCGAGAAGCGGGCGACCCGATCGGCGATCGCGTTGCCACCGGGCTCCTCCAAGCTCGCGCCGCCGAGGTCGATCGTCCGCAGCTGCGCGAGCAGGGCCGACTCGCTCAGCGCGATCGCCAGCTCGTTGGTGTAGGGCGTGTAGAAGGCCACGTGGCGGAGCTTGGGCAGCATGGTCGCGGCGCTCTCGATCAGCTCGAGCAGGAGGCTGGCGTCGCGCGCTGGACCGCTCGGATCGTGGATCACGAGCAGCCGGCGCAGCTCGGGCAGCCTGCACGCGGGTAGGCCTGCGAGCGCGGCGAGCGGGAGCCCCTCGGTGCCAACGCGGAGGTACTCGAGGCGCTCGTGCACGAAGCCGCGGCCGAAGCCGACCCCGCTGCCACGCAGCTCGAGCCGGCGCAGCTGCGGGAGCAGGGCTAAGAGCGGGCCGAGATCGTCGATCCGCTGATCGGCCGAGCGTGGCGAGGTGGACGGCTTGCGAGCGCCGGTGTCGACGAGGTGCAGCTCGTGCAGGGCCGGCTGCGCGCCACGGCTGCGCAGCCGCTCGACGACGACGCGCAGCCGCTCGGGCGGGCTCGGATCGGCGACCACGACCTGAACCAGCCGGATGAAGCGACCCGCGGGGCTGTCGAGCAGGGCGTCGAGGTCCGCGAGCAGGTCAGCGTCGTCTCCGGCTCCACCATTGAGCGACGCCGCAACCACAAAGCCGCGCGACCAGGTCAACCCGACCCGCTCGCGCACGCCCTCGATGCGCGCGGCCAGCTTGGCCCCGAGCAGCGACTCACGCCGGGCGAGCGCTGCGAGCTCGCGCTCGACCCGGCTGCGCTCGGCTGCCGAGCCGCTCCCGCGAGCCAGGTCGAGGCTGATCCGCTGACCCCAAGGATCACCTTGGGCGAGCAGCCAGTCGGCATAGACCGACCACGCCTGATCGTCGGCCCAATGATCCAAGAGGGCGGCCTCGAACGCCTCGCGGCGGGCGGCCTGCGTTGCACTCTCAGTCTCGCTGTTCATCGAGGAGAAGCTAGCAGCCCTCGGCACGAGCCGGCTATGGCCGAACGCGCCGAGGGCTCGATCATCGAGCGCTGCTCACTCGCCGACTTCAGTGTAGTAGTGCAGCTCGTCGTCCCACTGATCCGGCTCTTCGGTCTCGCCGATGTGGACGATGCCCTTTAGCGCCTTCTGCAGCGCCTTGGCCATCTCGTCGGACAGATAGTTGTGGTCGAGGTCGAGCGACTTCAGATGTGCGAACTTGCCGGCGTTATCGAGGATCGCCTTGCCGCCGACATCGTGCAGGGTGCCCATCGAGAGCGACACGCTCTCGAGCTGGGCGAGCAGCGGCGACTTGGCCAGCTCGATCGCGATCTCGTTCTCGAA
>CBFGLP010000112.1:0-3771 GCA_965649595.1 uncultured Myxococcales bacterium
CGGTGAACCGCAAGCTCAGTGGGATCCGCGTGCTGGCGGGCGCCGAGGTCAACATTCGCGCCGATGGTAGCCTCGACATATCCGACGACCTGCTGGCGGAGCTAGATGTGGTTGGCGCGGCCGTCCACTCGCACTTCGATCAGTCTCGGACCGACATGACTCGGAGGCTCATTCGAGCGATCGAGAACCCGCACGTGGACATTCTCTTTCACCCGCTCGCTCGGAGGCTGGGGCATCGCCGCTCCGTCGAGCTCGACTTCGAGGCCATCTTGGAGGCGTGCCTTCGCACGGGGACGATCCTCGAGGTCGACGCCCAGCCCGAGCGGCTCGATCTTTCGGATTCGCTGGTCCGCAGCGCGGTCCAGGCTGGGGCACGGATCGCGATTGATTCGGACGCCCACTCGGTGAACGAGCTGCGGTTCATCGAGACCCTCGGGGTTGGCGTGGCGCGGCGCGGGTGGGCCGAGCGCGAGCATGTGATAAATACGTTTGCGGTCGACGACATGCTGGCGATGCTGAAGGACCGCCGATCGAAAGAGCCCGCCGGGGCCAAAGCGGGGGCGAGCCGGCAATAATACGAGCAGAGATACTAATCGTTGGTCTCGGTGGTCTCGTCTTCGACGGAGGGCAGTGTTTCTGAGCCGCCGTCTTTCGGTGGCATCTTTCCTTCGTCGGGCTGGGCCTCCGGCTCGGCGGGCGTGGGCTCGTCCGGCTCGGTCGGCTGTGCGGGCGTGGGCTCCGGCTCGGGCTGCTTCTCCCCATCGAGCACCTGCGAAGGCAGCAGCTTTCCCCCTTGCCGCGCCTCCCACAGCTTGTCCCGCGCCTCCTTCGCTGCCTTGGCCTGCTTCTCCGAGTAGCGCATGGCCTTGCCAAACTCCCTCGCCATCAGCTGCAGCACCACCCGCGCGGCCGTCTCGTTGAATTCGTGCCGCAGCCGAATCTGCTTCCCATCCCGCTCGAGCGTGGTCCCTGCAATGATGCCCCCGACGACGGTCCACGCCCCCGTCTGGCGCAGATCTGCCTCCAGGTTGTTCTTCCAATAGGCCTCGGCCTTGTCCGCGTGCTTCTCGTCGATGAAGTCGATCTTGACCAGCAGCTCGGGAGACTTGGCCGCCTCCCACATGACCTCGATCCGATCGGGCACGTCGATCGGCGAGCCCTTGGGCAGCTTGACGATGTTGCGCAGATCCTGAAGCACGAGCTGCAAGCCAGCCTTGGGCTCGTCCCGGGTAAAGCGCTTCATCTTGGCGATGTTCGCCACGAAGTTGCCGGAGGTCTTGCCCTTGCCGGCGTCCGGGCCGGTGATCACCTGCGGAATGAACTCTTCCCGCAGATAGAGCGCGACCTCGTCACCGGGTAGGAGCACGAATTGGCGATCGTCGAATTCTTCTTTCTCTGGATCGAGCATTCGCGGATCGCCGATCCACGCGCCCCCCTCCTCGCGCCAATCGACGGCCATCTCGGACTTCGCGGCCGCGCGATCGATGCCCGCGCGCATCTCCTGATGGCCGAACTTGTACTGCACCGCCACGAACGCCTGAGTCTGGTCGGTCGCGTCGGGGCTGCCCATCACGATGAACTCGAAGTCCTCCCAGACGTTGAAACCCGCGTCGTCGACCAACAATTGAAAGTCGCGCAGCGGAGCCATCAGCTCGGTCGCTGAGTCGCGAAAGGGCAGCTTCTTGATCCGCGTGTTCGCCAGCATCAGCGTCCACGTGGCGTTCTCGGGCACCAGCGCGGTGATCTTCGAGCGCTTGTCGCCGAACTTGGGCTTGGGCTTGGCCTCGGGCTCGGGTTCGGGCGGCTTGGGGGCCTCGATCTTGCTGTTGGGATCCTCGGGCAGCGGCGTGGGCGGAGGCGCCTGCTCCTCGGGGGCGGGCGGCTCGGGCTCGGGCTTGGGCGGCTCCGGCTCGCCCTGCGCCGCATCGGGCAGGATCTCCTTCTTGTCGAACTCGATGAAGTCGATCTCGAGCAGGTCCTCGTTGGTCAGCACCTCGGGCTCGGGCTCGATGCGGACCCGCGTGGCCAGCACGAACACGATCACGAATAGCCCGTGGGCGAGCAGCGAGAGCAGGCTGGAGAGGCTGTATCGGGTCGTGTCGCGCACTGGCCGACCGAGTCTAGCACCGGGCGACGCGTGGGGTATTCGGGCTCCCGTGCGCCGACCCGCTCAGGGAAGCACGATGCACGCGCCAACATCCTCGAGACCGGGAGGAGCCGTACCTTCCTCGTAGATGGAGGTGCACTCGAGGCCCATTGGGCACTGGGGGTCGACGAGGTCGCAGAACGAGGCGCAGCAGTTCTCGCCGTTGCAGCCTGGCACGAACATCGCGTACACGCAGACGCCTCCCGGAGCGCAGTCGTTGACCGCCACACAGGGCGATCCGATGGGGACTTGGCCCGCCGTCTCACATCCGGCGTTGCCTCCGTCGACCAAGTAGCAGCCTTCGCCGACCGGGCAGTCTTGCAGGAGTGGGTCGCACGCTTGTGGCAGCTCGCCGGTCTCGGTCTCGTCGGTGGTGTCGGTGGTCTCGCTCTCGGTGGTGTCGGTGCTCTCGTCGGTGTCCGTCGAGCTCTCGCTCTCGTTCGACTCCGGCACACAGACATCGGACGAGCACATCAGCCCTGCGTCGCACGAGCCACCGGCGGTGCAAGGACAGCTCTCGGAGCCGACCGGGCACTCGCCGGTCTCGGAGCCGCTCGTATCCGCAACCTCGTCTTGCCCCTCCTCGCCGGCCGAGAAGCACCCCACGAGCAGAGCCACGAGTAGCCAAGGTGAGCGTCGCATGGGCGGAGGCTACCTTGGGATGGGCACGAATAGAACCAACCGCAGGGGGAGCCCTCGGGCGTGGGAGTCTGGCTCGGTCAGTTCAGCAAGTCGCGCCGGCGGGGTTGCTCCTCGAGCAGCTCGCGGATGCGCGTGATCTCCGGATGCAACGCGGCGAGCAGCTCGAGCACGTCGGCGACGCGATGCCGCTGGCCGGCGATCGTGTAGTGCCGGCGCAGGTTCTCGAGCATCCGGGTCAAGATCAGCCGCGAGTGCGCGGGGATCAGGTGGGCCCGCAGCTGCGGCGAGTCGGGCTCGATCCTGCTCCCGACCACGCCGGTGAAGAGCGTAGCGAGATCGTCGAAGCTGACCCGCTGGCCGTCACGAAAAGGATCCCAGACCAGCGGATCGGTGCTGTCGAGCTGCATGCCGATCAGGAAGTGCCCGGGGAACGCGATGCCCTCGATGCGAATCCCGCAGCGCTCACCGAGGTGCATCGCCAGCACGCAGAGGGTGATCGGCAGGCCGCGTCGCCGCTCGAGCACGCGGTCCATCAGGCTGTTGCCGACGTCGTCGTAGCGGTCGCGGTTGCCCGTGAACCCGCGCAGGCGCATGAACTCGAGCACTGCCTCGGCGATCTCTACCTCGCCGTAGTGCGGAGCGCAGTGGTCCATGACCTGCTCCTCGAGCTCGCTGCGCAGCTGCGGGGCGTTGGGCCAGGTGTCACCGTCTTGCAGCGCGGCCGAGTAGGCCATCGCGCAGTCGAAGAGCGGCACGGGACTGTCGGCTGCGCCGACGAGCGCCGTGAAGCGATCGAGCAGATCGATCCGCATGCGCTCAGCTTCCCCAGCGAGCGACGAGCGCCTCGACCCGCGCACGGAAGCCCGCTTCTTGGTAGCGGTGGAAGGCGTCCCAGGTGCAGAGCGTGGTGCGGTCCTCGACGCGATCGAGGAAGAGCTTGCCCCACAGGTGGTCGACCTCGTGCTGGAAGGTGCCCGCGCTGA
>CBFGLP010000113.1:0-4956 GCA_965649595.1 uncultured Myxococcales bacterium
GCGCCGCCGAGCCTCGGAGGACCGCCGAGCCTCGGAGGACCGCCGAGCCTCGGAGGACCGCCGAGCCTCGACGCGCCGCCGAGCCTCGACGCGGATCCACCCTTGGCGAGCCGCCCCACCGAGCTCCCGACCAAGGCGCCGGCTCGGCGCGAGCTGCCAGCGATGACGGAGGATCGTTTCGATCTCCCGCCGAGCCTCGGGCTCGATAGCGACGACAACCTCCCGAGCACCGAGAGCACGCTGCCGCCAGCGCCGGAGCCTGCTGCTGCTGCGAAGCCTGCGACGCCGACTCGGACGCCCAAGCCCAAGCCTACAGGACCCACGCACACGGCGAGCGTGGCGGCCGTCGAGGTGACGAGCGGTGAGCTGCAAGCTCGCGCGACCTTGTTCCGCGGGCTGCTCGAGCGGCTCGGCGCGTCGCTCGAGCAGCCGCCCGAGTCGAGCTCGACCCGGCGCAGCGCCGCCGAGGCCGAGGCGCGCACGCGCTTGAGCGCGCTCGGGGGGGCGATCCCGGGCCTCGATCTCGACGCCGAGAGCCAGGCCCTGATCGCGGAGCTGTTCGATCAAGGTCCGCTCCGCGAGCTGCTCGGCGATCCGAGCATCCGGACGATCACGATCCGCGGGCCGCGAGCCATCTCGGTCGATCGCGGGGCAGGGCACGAGCGGATCCCCGGCGGCTTCTCGAGCGCCGAGGCGATCAGCTTGACGCTGCGGCGGTTGGTCGGTCCGACCTTGCGCTGGGACGCGCGCTCGCCCTGGCTCGACGAGCGGCTCGCCGACGGATCGCGGGTCCGGGCCGCGCACGCGAGCGTCTCTCCGGGTGGCCCGGTGGTCGTGATCCAGCGGCCGCGCGCGGTCGTGGGCACGGGGCTCGAGGGCGCGGTCGAAGCCGGCTTGCTCCCTCAGCCAATCGCCGAGCTCGTCAGCGCGGCCTTGCGTGCGCGCGGGAGCTTGATGGTGTGCCTGGGCGACGGGGTCGACGGCGGCGCGATCACGTCGGCGATCGTCCACGAGCTGGCCCGAGTCGGCGACCCGAGCGGGCTCGCGCTGGTCCGCGCAGGGGCGGCCGTGCCCGCGCCTGCAGGCGCGTTGGTGTTCGACACAGAGCTGGGGCTCGCGTCCGCGCCGATCAGCATGGCCGTGGCCGCCGGGGCTCGCCGGCTGGTGGTCGATCACGCCTGGGGTGCTGGGCTCGCCAGTGGCCTCGGGGTTCGCAGCCGGGGGGTCGATCAGGTCGTGCTCACGCTCGACGCCGCGGACCCGAGCGTGGCCATGCAATCCTGCGTCGACGGGTTGATCCTCGCCGGCTATGGCCGGGATCGCCAGGCGCTCTGTCGCAGCGTCGCTGCGGCTGTCGATCTGGTCCTGGTCATGGCCGCCGACCCGTCCGCGAAGGCGGGCGAGGCCCTGGTCGCGGTCGCCGATTACGATGCAGCCGGCGTCGCTCGAACGGTTCTGTCGCGCTCCGTCCAGCATCGGAGCTGGCAGCAAAAAGGCGAGCTGCTCTTCGTGGCCGAGATGGCTCGGCGGGGTGTACCCTTCGACCCTGCCCGCTTCGCGAGCCTCGCCTGAGTCGAGTGATTCGTCGCGAAGTAGCTCGCTCTCGCCCCCTCTCCCTCCACGTCTCCCTCTCACGCTCCCGCGCGCACTCAGTCGATCATGTCCTCGCGATTCGTCGTCCGCACGCTCGCCCTGGCCGGCTTGCTCGGCCTCGGGGCTTCCCTGACCCTCGCCGCCTGCAAGAAGAAAGACAAAGACACCTGCAACCCGGACGACTACGCGTTCGAGAAGGTCGCGGTCGCGCTGCAGGCGGGCACCGATCTCAACCTCGACGAAGAGGGCAACCCGCTGCCGACCGTCGTGCGCCTCTACATGCTCTCGGGTGATCTCGCGACCCGCAGCCTCGACTTCAACGAGGTGTGGGAGGACGCCAAGACGGCGCTCGGCGACGAGTACATCTCCGACAAGGAGTTCGAGCTCTACCCCGACTCGGCCGAGCTGATCGAGCTGCCCGTCGATCCCAAGGCCACGCACATCCTCGCGGTCGGGATCTTCCGGCAGCCGGTCGGCAACACCTGGTATCGGGTCTACGAGATCCCCGACACCTACGGCCAGCAGGCCTGCGATATGAAGAAGCAGGAGAAGGATCCCGGGACGCTCGGGCAGCCCTGCTTCTACGTGATGTTCGATCGCAACCAGGTCGACGGCGGCAAGAACGTCCCGCCCGGGTTCGACAAGGACAAGCTCGAGACCACCTGCACGCCTCTTTATACGCCGCCGGCCAAGGCCGAGGGCGACGACGCGAAGAAGCAAGACAAGTAGCTCCGGCTCCGCCCGCTAGCTGTCCTCACCTTCTCTCGACCGACCGACCATGAACCGCAAGCAATACGACCGTGTGATCTGGCGCGAGGGCATGCTGATCTCCCCGCAGCACCTCCAGCAGCAGGAGCTGTTCGAGGAGCAGGTCCTGCACGAGCGCCTCGCCGCTGCGGCGCCGCTGACCTGGGGCGTGCAGGCGGTCGAGTTCGACGCCGGCGCGCTCAAGAGCGGGCGCCTGCAGCTGACCCGCTTCACCGGGATCATGCCGGATGGGCTCGACCTGCGCGGGGACCTCGGCGTGCCCTCGCGGACGATCGGCGACGCGTTCCCGAGCACCGCCAAGGCGCTCGAGGTGTTCCTCGGCGTCCCGGTCCTGCGCGAGGGCGTGTCCAACTTCCATGAGGCCGACGCCGAGTGGCGCGGGCGCTTCCTGGTCACGACCCGCTCGATCGGCGACCTGTCGATGAGCAAGAACGTCCGCAACCTCGACCTCGGCCGGCCGGCTCCGGTGCTGTTGTTCGGCCCCGAGAAGGACGAGGACCACGTCAAGCTCAAGATCGCCGAGGTCGTGCGCGACGAGGACGGCTCGTTCACGCTGTCCGACACCTACATCCCGCCGGTCCTGCACATCGAGGCCTCACCGGTGATCATGGCCGGGCTGCGCGAGATCATGAGCCTCTCGGTCGTCAAGCAGCGCTCGCTGACCGGCAGCCGTCGCCAGCGCGATCAGGCCAGCATCGAGTTCGACGCGTCCGACGTCACCCGCTACCTGCTGCTCAACGCGATCAACTGCAACGTGCCGCTGCTGCGCCACGTGACCGAGGATCCCAAGACCTCGTCGCTGGCCGCCTACCTGATGCTGCTCGGCTACGGCGGCGCGCTGACCAGCTTCACCGGCGAGATCGATCCCTCGACCTTCCCGCGCTTCGCGTTCCTCGATCTCCGCTCGTGCTTCCTGCCGATGTTCGAGCAGATCAAGACGATGCTCGGCGCGGCGGTCAAGGACCTCAGCATCAAGATCCCGCTCGAGGCCCGCGACGACGGCATGTGGATCGGGCGGCTGTCCGAGCAGCGCATGGTCGACTGCAAGGACTGGGTCATGGCCGTCGAGGCGCCGAGCCTCGGCGAGCAGCAGGTCGCCAACAAGCTGCCGCAGCTGAGCAAGATGTCGTCGTGGAAGCAGATCGCCGCGATCGTCAAGTCGGCGACCCCCGGCGTGCCGCTGAGCCCGACGCATCGGCCGCCGACCGAGGTGCCGATCCGACCCGGCCACGTCTACTTCATGATCGACAAGACCTCGCAGTACTGGCGCGACATCCTGGTCGAGCGGACGATCGCCGTCTACATCCCGCCGCCCTTCGATCCCAAGAACGCCAAGCTCAGCTTGATGGGCATCCCTCGCAACGAGAAGTGATCTTCAACGAGCTGCCCGGTTCCGCCGCTTCGACCAAGCCCTCCGGCGGGACCGCCTGCGCCCTCCCGCCATGGAACGCATCAACGAAGTCACCAAGGACTGCTTCAACGCGCTGATCCAGTTTCGTGCGCTGGACACCGCGTCGGCCGTCTCGCCGCAGCTGCCTTACCAGCGCTTGATGGGCTTCATCGATCAGATGCTTCAGAAGGCCCGTGCGGCCGGCTACGAAGAGATCGATGTCGTCGATATGACCTACGCGATCGTGGCGCTCGCCGACGAGGTCGCCCTGCACAAGGGCGGCCCGGTGCGCGACTTTTGGATGCAGCGCCCGCTGCAGCTGCACTACTTCAACGAGAACCTCGCTGGTGAGGGCTTCTTCGCCCGGCTCGCCGCGGTCATGAACGACCCGCGCCGGATCGAGGTGCTGCGGGTGTTCTACACCTGCTTGCTGCTCGGCTTTCAAGGCCAGTACGCGATCCGAGGCGGCGAGCTGCAGCTCGACGCGACGATCCAGCAGGTCAAGCGCGCGCTCGCCAAGGAGCTCAAGGACGAGCCGCTCTCGGTCAACCCCAACCGTCCGCGCGAAGAGGGCAACCAGCGCGGGGGCTTCCCGATCATCTGGGTCGCGCTCTTCTTCCTGCTCTTCTCACTCGGCTTGCTGATCGTGCTCCGGATCGGGCTCGACAACCAGACCGAGAGCGTGGTCGAGCGCATGCAACCACTCGGCGAGCCGCCGGCCGAGAAGGGCAAGTGAGGCAGTCATGCTGAAGTACATCTTCGCTGCGTTGCTGATCCTGGTCGTCTGGGGCCTGTGGTTCTGGCTCGGGCTGCCGCTCTGGGTTGCGATCGTCGCGACCGTCGTCATCGTCCTGGTCCTGGTTGCGATCGTCGTCTGGGGGATCCTCAAGGCCCGACGCGCGGCCAACAAGATCGAGAAGGCGCTGGCCAGCCAGGGCGCCAAGCAGGCCGCCTCGGCCCGCCCGGACATGGCCGCCGACGTCCAGGCGATGTCGAACGAGTTCAGCAAGGCGGTCGGCGCCTTGAAGGGCTCGAAGCTCGGCAAGGAGGCCCTCTACGCGCTGCCTTGGTACGTGATCATCGGGCCGCCCGGCGTCGGCAAGAGCACCGCGCTGCGCAACTCGGGCCTGCAGTTCCCCTACCTGTCCGACCGCCGCGGCGGCGCGGTCAAGGGCATCGGCGGCACCCGCAACTGCGACTGGTGG
>CBFGLP010000114.1:0-1985 GCA_965649595.1 uncultured Myxococcales bacterium
TCCGGTTCGGGCTCGGGCTCGGGCTCCGGGTCATCGGCGTAGGGAGCTCCGCACGTCGACGACTCGGCCGAGACCGGCCCGACGCTGCAGCTCGGCCAGCTCCCGCCGCCGGTCGCTGGCTGGAGCGGGAACCCCTGGCAGTCGGGCCCGGGATTCCAGGTCCCGCTGGCATCGTGGCAGGGCGTCAGATCGATGCCCGAGTCCTGCTCGAACCACGCCATGCCTTTGTGCATGAGCGAGTAATAGCCGCCAGTGCCACACGCGCCGCCGTAGGAGGTGATGCCGAACGCTCGCCAGGTGTTGTCGGCGAGCTTGACGAAGGCCGGACCGCCAGAGTCACCCTGGCAGGTGTCCTTCCCGCCGCCGCCAATGAATGCCTCGTTGTTGGCCGTGATCGAGTTGAGCTGCGTGGTGACCTGCCGCTTGACGCCGTAGGGGCCATTATCGGCGTTGCCGAAGCCGACGAGCGTGACCGCCTGTCCGGGCTTTAGGATGTTGGTCTCGCAACCCATCAGCGGCGGTACGATCGGGTAGTCGTCGACCGGCTGGGCGAGCTTGCAATAGGCGAAGTCCGTGCCCTTGCCGGTGCCCGTGTAGCTCGGATATTTGCGGCAGTACTGGGTCGCGACCGAGAAGCCCGAGCCGCTGACCTTGTCGCCGAAGCGGATGCTCGAGTAGTTGGTCCCGCAGTGGGCAGCGTAGACGACCACGCTCTCGTGGATCAGCGTACCCGTGCACGATCCACCCAGGCTCACGGTCGTGGGCCAACCGCAGGTGTTGACCGGGCTGCCGCCATAGATGGCCTCTTCGTCGGTCTGCGGCTCCTCGACCGGCCGCTCGGGGTGCTCGGCGTCGTCCGGCTCGTCTTGCAGGTCGATGCCACCGCCACGGCTGGGGCGGCCGTCCGGCTCGGGATCGCAGCCCGCAAGCCCGATCATGCAGATTGCAGCGGTGGACATGATCAGCCGCGCTCCAATGGATTGATTCGATTCCTGCATTCGATTGCTCGTTTTCATCGTCGGCATTCGCATCAGACGCTGCGCAACTTATAGGCTGGTGTCGTGAATCGAAAGACGCAATTATTCGAAGGGTAGGGGGCGCGAGCAGTACGTTGCAGCTAGGCGATGGGGCTCACCGGCGCTTCGGCGGCCGTCGTAGCACCAGCGAGCCAGATCGCAGCGTTGCGAGCTGTCGAGCAAGGTGTGCACATTCACGAGAGCGCTCGGGCCGAGCCCGAGCACGTGGATTTCTACGACCGAGCATGTGCCGCACCGCGGCAATTCTCCGAGACCCTTCAATAGAGTCGATACGCCGCTCGATCGCGCAACCATGCATACGTCGATTTCGCGCTGCCACCCGGTGACTCGGAAAAATCGAGCGCACCTCACATTCGCGTCTGTTCAGTGAAGCATGCGCGAGCGAGTGAAATGCGATGGTCCGTGCACAATCATGCATTCGCCAATGATGATGGTTCGCGGTTCCATATAATTGCACGATTCTACGATCGCACGATTTCAGCGCAGGTAGGCCGACGAAGACCATTCGTGAATCCGGAGTCCGTCGTGACCGAGGTAACGCCGCGCACCTGCTGGTCCAACGAGCCCCGATCGGGCGATCTCGATCACCGACCATCCGGGAGGCCCCCACCCTGAGTGAGGTTCCGAGGGCGAGGTGGCTGAGCCAGCGACGTCTGCGGGGAGCGCGAGGTAGCCGAGCGAACGACGCCTGTGCGGTGGTAGGGTCCAGCGTCCGTGGGAGGCTGGAAAGCCCCCTTGGGGGCCAAACGGGCGGCTGCGAACCCGGAACCAGCCCACCGAGGTCGCGTAGCGACCGCGCGGGCGCAAAGCGGCCGTGCGTGGCAAGTGCACGACGCCTGTGGGGGCTATTTGAACTCGCCGAGCTGAGCGCCCATGCTGGGCTCGCGTAGCCACTTGCCGACGTCCTTGCCGAGCGCGTCGGTGACCAAGTCGACCATCTTGCAGGTC
>CBFGLP010000115.1:0-2848 GCA_965649595.1 uncultured Myxococcales bacterium
CGATGGAGGGCCACGCGGTCGGCGGGGGCCTGGTGTTCGGGTTCGCCTGCGACATGGTCGTGCTCGCCCGCGAGAGCCGCTACGGCAGCAACTTCATGGACCTCGGCTTCACGCCGGGCATGGGCACCACGCGGCTCTTGCAGTTCGCGGTCGGTGACTACCTCGCCGCCGAGATGATGTTCGGCTGCCAGTACTTCAAGGGCAGCCACTTCGAGGGCCGCAGCCAGGTCAACGCCGTGGTCCCGCAGGCGCGCGTGCTCGACCGGGCGCGCAAGATGGCCGCGCGGATGTCCGACAAGCCGCGCTTCGCGATCGAGCTGCTCAAGCGCCAGCTCTCGCTGCCGCGCCGGCTGGCGTTCGAGCAGGCTCGGACCAGCGAGTCGCTGATGCACCAGATCTGCTTCGCCGAGCCGAGCACCCGCGATCGGATCCGCGAGAACTACGATCTCGGCGGCGATGCAGTCAGCTCCACGGGAGCTGATGGTTCCGGGTCGAACAACGAGTGAATTCGATGCTGAAGCTCAACGACTTCACCGACAAGGTCGTGCTGATCACCGGTGGCACCAAGGGGATCGGCCGGGCCTGCGGGCTCGCGTTCGGTCGGCTCGGGGCGCGCTGCTGGCTGACCCACCGCTGGGGATCGGCCAACGAGGACGAGCTGCAGGCCGCGTTCGCGGCCGTCGGCGCCCCGGCGCCGGTCATCGTCGAGGCCGACGCGTCCAAGAAGGCCGACACCGAGCGCCTGCTCGGGCAGATGCGCGAGCAGGGCGTCGAGCGGGTCAGCGTGTTCGTGTCGAACGTCGCGATGGTCGTGCGCGGCGAGGGCGTCGAGCAGCACACCAAGCGGGCGCTGCTCAAGAGCCTCGAGTACAGCTCGTGGCCCTTCGTCGAGTACCTCCACCAGATCCACGCGAGCTTGGGTCACTACCCGCAGTACGCGATCGCGATGAGCTCGGACGGGCCCGACAGCCACTACCCGCACTACGACTTCGTGGCGATCGCCAAGGCCGTGCTCGAGACCTTCGTGCGCTACATGTCCACGCACCTGCGCGAGCACGATGTGAAGGTCAACGCCCTGCGCACGCGCCAGGTCCCGACCGAGAGCTACGCGAACATCTTCGGGGCCGACAACGTCGCGCTGGCCGAGCGCTTCGCCGAGTTCGCGGTCACGCCCGAGGAGGTCGCGGCGACCACCGTCGCGATGTGCAGCGGGCTGTTCGACTCGTTCGGCGGGCAGGTCTTGCAGCTCGACCGCGGGGCGGCCTTCGTCGACAACATGATGACCATGGGCCAGCGTCTGCTGCAGCCGCAGGCCGGTCAGGGAGGCGCCCAATGAGCACGATCGCTCCACTTCTTCGTCAGCAGCTCGAGGGCAAGGCCGTCCTGATCACCGGCGGCACCAAGGGGATCGGGCTCGCCTGCGGGCTCGCGTTTGGTGAGGTCGGTGCCCGGTGCTGGCTCACGCACCGGTGGGGCTCGGCCAACGAGGACGCGATCCGGGCCGAGTTTGCGCGCGTGGGCGCGCCCGAGCCCTTCATCGTCGAGGCCGACGTGAGCAACGACGACGACACCGACGCCCTGTTCGAGCACGTCAAGCGCGAGGTCGGGGCGCTCGAGGTCCTGATCTCCAACGTGTCGTTCGCCCACATCAGCCAGAGCCACGAGGACCTCAGCTTCAAGGGCCTCAAGCGCTCGCTCGAGTACAGCGCTTGGCCATTCGTCAGCTACCTGCAGTCGGCCAAGCGAGTGCTCGATCGTTACCCTCGCTACGCTATCGGCATGTCCTCGCGTGGGCCCGAGTACTTCCTCCCGGGCTACGACTTCATCGCGGCCTCGAAGTCGGTGATGGAGACATTTTGTCGTTATCTCACGAGTGATTTGCTAGAGGAGGACGTTCGCATCAACGTCCTTCGCGCGAATCCCGTGGAGACCGAGTCTCTAGAGGCCACCTTCGGCCCCGAATTCGCCCCCTTCTGCCGAAAGTGGTACGGAGATGGCTTCTTCATCGAGCCCAGCGAAGTCGCCGAGTCCGCCTTGGCCCTGTGCAGCGGCCTGATGGATGGGGTTCGAGGGCAAGTCCTCCTGCTGGACAGGGGCTTCGGTTTTTCGGACAACGTCGTCCGTCTCTTCACCGAGCGAGAACGCTACGGGTTGTGAGACACTCCGGCCGGCTGCGGCCCTGGACGCGCACCACGCACGAGTCTGTCCCCCCCAGGGACTGAGACCACGCACTACGAGACGGCCCCACCGGGGCGCGAACGAGAACGAGAACGAGGAGAAACAATGAGCCGCGAACATGTGCTCGAGGTCGTAAAGCGCCACCTGGTGGACACCATCGAAGAGCTGGAAGGCGTCGAAATCGACCCCGCCAAGTCGATGAAGGACCTCGGGGCCAACAGCCTCGATATCGTCGAGGTCGTCTCGCTCAGCATGCGCGAGCTGAAGATCAAGATTCCGCGCGAGAAGCTGAACAAGCTGACCAACATCAACGAGCTGGTCGAGCTTCTGCACACCACCGTGCAAGAGAAGGAAGCGGCGGCCGGCTGAGCCTGGCGCCGCTTCGCTTCAGCTTCGGCTTCTAAAGTGCGAGAGACGAGCGTGAGCTCGTCTTTCGCGTTTGTGCCTTAGTCAGCGCCCCACAGGGCGCTGAGGGTGCCTTCGCTGTCGGAGAGCTTGGGCGGGCTCCCCGGCCCTGTCCAAGCCCGGCCACGCGTGCTAGAGGACCCGCCACCATGGGCCTGTCCGTAGGCATCGTTGGCCTCCCCAACGTCGGCAAATCGACGCTGTTCAACGCCCTCTCCGACGCCGGAGCCGAGGCGGCGAACTACCCCTTCTGCACGATCGAGCC
>CBFGLP010000116.1:0-15480 GCA_965649595.1 uncultured Myxococcales bacterium
CACGCCATCGTCGTACACATATCGGATTGGGCCGACGACGTGTTCGACGAGGGGTATCGGCTGCTCTCGTTGCGAGACACCAAGGAGTTCATTAGCGAGCATCGCCACCTCCCGGGGGTGCCATCGGAGGCCGAGGTTCAGACCAAGGGTGTGGACATGGCGGAGATGAACGCCGTGCTGCTCCGAAAGGTCGAGGAGCTCACCTTGCATGCGATCGCTCAGGAGGAGCGCATCGAGGCGTTGGAGGCGAAGATCGATGCGTGCGATTAGGGCAGCTAGTCTGGCCAGTCTGATCGGCGCCTCGGGCTGTGAGGGGCCCCCACGAGTCGATGACGTCGTGGGGGACACGAGCCTACCGCTGGGTAATGACCGATCCCTCATCTCGGTCGTGGACGATCCCGACGCGAAGGTCGCCAGCACCATTCCAACTCAGGTTCTTGCAGATGACGATCCCGTCGCGGCTCTGAACACGGATGAGCGACCGCTCTCGAACGACGAGAACCTCGTCTCGTTGCGCGGAGGAACAATTCTCGAGCTTCCACCTGCCTCGATCGGCGCAGCGAGCCGCCAAACCCTGACAGACGAGCTCAGCATCGTCGCTCCCCGGATCGCCCCCGAAGACCTTCAGGAGCTGCGCATCCAGTGGTATCGGCGGGGCCACGGGCTCGTGTTTCAGAACACCACCGAGCACATCTTCTCATTATCGGTTCATTTCGAGGCTTCCGCCGACCCCACTTGCGAAGAGAGCGTTCTGCGCCGCGAGATTCAACCCCGTGAATCGGTGGCGCCGGCCCCTATCCGAGAGGGCTGCACCTACGACAGCGCCCATCTGAGGCTCTTCGACAGCTACAACCTTCTCGTCGCCGAGGCTACCGTGGCGCCCAAGGAGAAGCCATGATGTCTATCCGACGCCTCGCGCCCCTTGCACTCACCACCGTGACCCTGGTTTTCTTGGCCTCCGAGGCCGCGGCCGGGGACGATGAATGTGTAGGCGACTTTCCGGTCCCGCTCGAGTGTTTTCCGGATGTTCTATGCCCGCAGTTCGCGCCCTACTGGGATTTTAGGCGGGCCGTGGTCCACATCGCGGGCCCAGATTTCTTGGGCACTGGAGTCCTCATTAACAACGGGGGATGTGCGAACCCAGACAGCAGTGACTCCGACTGTGGCACCCCGTACCTATTGACAGCGTATCATGTCGTTTCGACGACAGACGCAGACCAGCTCACAAATGGAGATAAATATGCCATCGAAGAAGAAGCCACGTTCTCGTTCGGGCTCGAAGCCGTCGCTTGTGATAGCCCGCTGGTTACCTGGGAAGTGGCAGTAGGAGGAGCATCGGTAGTGGCGCAATCAAAACCCAAAGACCTATTGCTCCTCAGGCTGGACACGAAGCTCCCGACAGAAGTCGGGGCATACTTTGTTGGCTGGGGAGCCGAAAGTCACGATCAAGTACTTGCCATCAGTCACCCATGTGGCGGGGTTAAGAAAATCGCAGTTTCGGACCCCTGGTCGGTGACCTATCAAGAAATTGTCGGACGCGACATTCTGGCGGTTGAATCCTGGGAACAAGGCGCGCTCGTTTCCGGATCCTCGGGCGCGCCACTCATCGAGCGAAGTTCGGGCGTCCTGCTCGGCATTTACTCCCAACGCTCTACATCCGTTACCATTGCGTGCAATGGCTACCAAAGCCCCTATGAGGACATCTTCACGGCGATTTCATCGGTACTCGAGTTCTTGCCGCCGTCCGTGACCCTAGGACAAGTCCCCCTCGACGCCTATGATTCGAATGCCTATATGCCCATCATGGACACGGCCACGAACAATGAGTACTATGGCCCCGGCACAGTCGTCGACATCACGGCCAACCAACAAGTATTCTTGACTGATGGTTTTCACGCCGCAGAAGGCTCAACGATCGTGGTAGAGGTCAACCCGTGAAAAGGCTACTTTTGCTTGGGCTGCTGCTTGGCGCATGCTGGGCCCCACCAGCGTCTGGTGGTGCATTCTCGCGCATGCTCGAAGATCAAGAGGCGTCCTTTCCCAAGAAGATCACAGCGATGTACGAGCGGCACATTGAGCGCGAGTCCGTGCGGGCTCGCGGCTTACGAGTCTGCGAAGAGGGCGAGTGGCCACAACGCTGGCGGGAAGACTGCAACGAATGCGGGTGCGATCCAGGTCAAGTTCGGAGTTGCACAATGGTCCGTTGCTGGTCCCGCGCGGAAGCCGAACGCGAAGCCAAGCTTCGTAGCGAGCCGGATCACCGCCGTCCAAAGCCCGCCGGTCCCGATGTTCCGTCCTCGTCCGGTCACGGCAAGTGAGGTTGGCCGTGAAGCGGGCAGTTTCTCTCGCGCTACTCCTCGCCGCATGCTGGGGGCCTCCGGCATCTGACGAGGCCCTGGCTGATGAACTCGAGGAGACGCTACCAATCTCTGCCGACGAGATCGCTGCCATCAACGAACGCCACCGTGTCCGCGAACTGCTGCGCGAAAAGGGAAAGCGAGTTTGCGAAGAGGGTGACTGGCCACAGCACTGGCAAGAAGACTGCAACGAGTGCGGTTGCGATCCGGGTGAAGTCCGAAGCTGCACAAAGGTTTACTGCTGGTCCCGCGCAGAGGCCGAGCGCGCTGCGGAGCCTGGCAAGAGCGCGAGCGACACATCTCTACCAAAGAAACATGGCGGGACCCCATGAAGGTTCATCCTACTCGTGGCGCTGCTCGGCGCATGCTGGGCGCCACCAGCGTCCAGCGGTGCACTCTCTCGCATGTTCGAAGATCGGGAGGCGTCCTTCCCCGCGAAGATCGCCGCGATGTACGAGCGACACGTCGTACGCGAGTCCGCGCGGGCTCGCGGCTTACGCGTTTGCGAAGAGGGCGAGTGGCCACAGCGTTGGCCAGAAAAATGCAACCACTGTTGGTGCGATATCGGTGAAGTCCGGAATTGCACAAAGGCTCATTGCTGGTCCCGTGCAGAAGCCGAGCGCGCCGCGAAACTGGACAAACAGGCCAGCGAGGAGTCCGAGCGGAAGTAATTGAAGCGATTGGCCGAAGAGTGCCTTACCCCCGCCCCGTCACCCGTCGTGCCCACGCGACCCGGTCCTCCCGCAGCTCCTGCGCCGTCATCGGCCGCAGCTCGTGAATCCTCGCCGCGAGATCGACCGCCTCCCCCTCGGCGATCAGCAACAACGCCGACGTGATCATCCCCGTCCGATGCAGCCCGGCCGCGCAGTGGACATACATTCGCTGCCCACCACGGATCACCTCGACCAGCGCCTCGAGCTCGCGCCGGTAGTGTGCGTCGTGCTTCTCCGCAGGCGGCTCCGCGCCAGCCAGCGGTAGCCAATGCCACGCCCAGCCACGCGCGAGGGCTTCGTCCCGCAGGTCCAGCGCGCCCTCGCTCTCGGACAGCAAGCTGAGGACGGCGGTGCAGCCTCGATGCTCGAGCACCGGATAGCTGCGCTTGCCAGGACGTGGGCCGATCGCCAGGGCTCCGTCACCGATCGGGAGCCATGCGAGGGTCAGACGGCTAGCCATTGCACCCTACTATCAGATCGAGAGACGCAGCCCGACCTCGACCGTCCCGCCTGCGAGCTTGCCCTCCCACCGCACACCGAGCAGCACCTCCTCCACGTAAGCGTCGGCGCTCCCGAGCGAGCCTTCGAGCTGATCGATGGCGATGAGCTCCCCCTGCTCGTCGAAGCGCAAGCGAACGCGCAGACGATGCTTGCCCGCCACGCCGATGCGCTGCTCGTAGCAAGCCTCAAGCTGGGTCGCGTGGGCCGTGTCCTTCTCCACCGCGTCACGAGGTGCCACACAATACGTGAGCGAACGAGGCTCACTAGACACGTGCGCCGGTTTTCGCAGCTTCGGGAATGTGGTACGAGGCCCCCGCGTCCGTGTGGCCAGAGCGCCCTCGGACCGTGAGGTCGAGCCCCACGGCCTTGTCAGTCGCCGCGACTGACGGGCTATAAGGCCACCTCTGCCTAATCACCCCGGTCACGGGGCTCTTTTCATGTGCTTGCGCCTGGCCGAGCCAGGTGGACACCGCCGAATCATTTCGCCGCGATCCCCGTGGGGTTCCTGTGCAAATGAGCATGTCCTACACTTCGCCACTTTGTAGGGCGTGGGATGGCTCGGTGGTATCTCACGAGAGTCCTCGAACCGGAGCAGAACTCGATGATCCTCGCCTACATCGGCAACATCTGTGCAGCCCTCGTCTCCACCGCGCTCCTGATCGGCACTCTGCGCTTTACTCGCCGCGCGCAGTGATCCCGCTGCTTCGTCGGCCCGTTCGGGCCTGACCGACAGGTCGGATCACGATCCGACCGATCCGTGATGGGGATCACTGGGTTATCCTGTGACGAGCGGCGCTAGCAGCCGAACGAGCCGATCGCCCAGGTCCATGACCCACGATTCGAACAGCGAGCGGAACGAGCTCCGAGGTCAGGCGCTCGCGCTCGAGGGGCAGGCGCTCGCGTCTGATGGGCAGCCCGAGCTCGACCTACCTCTGACCGACTTCGTGCGGGCCGAGCCGAGCTCGGCTCCGACAAAACGTGGCGCCTTTCGGGTGTCCGAGGTGCTCCGCAGCGCGGAGCCCGGGCTCTCCCCGATCGAGCAGCTTCCACTCGATCTACAGGACGCCAACGAGCTGCGTCTGCTCTTGCGGGGCGAGTCGGTCGTCGACTGGCATCGGCTCGACTATCACGGCGAGGAAGACTCGCGGCGGCTGCTCGCGCTCAACGCCCTCGACTGGAACGACCCTCGCGACCGCGAGCGCGTCGCCTCGCTGCGGTCCAGCGGCGTCGACTACCTCCGCAAGGTCCTCAACCTGCACATCGACGACGAGGTCGCCACCGTGGCGCCTTTCGTCCAGCTCCCGCTCATGGCCTCGGGCTTGCTCGGCACCCGCAAGCAGCAGCGCAACGCCTGCTCGCTGCTGAAGGTCATGCACATCCTCTATCACCTCGACGCCCGCGAGCTACGGACCCGGCTGGCGCTGTCCGACTCGGAGCTGTTCGCGAGCGTCGAGCGGAGCGTGCTCGAGATCTTCGATCAGCTGCGGGCCACCGGCGCGCCGGTGGTCGAGTTTCAGTGGTCGCGCAAGACTCGCGAGTCACTGGTCACCAAGATGCTGGTCAAGCGAGAGACCAGCGCGGCGCGGGTATTCGATCGCCTGCGCTTTCGGCTGATCGTCAAGCACCGCCACGACATCGTCCCGACCCTGCGGATCATGCTGCGCAAGCTGATCCCCTTCAACTACGTGGTCCCGGGTCAAACGGTCAACAGCCTGGTCGATCTCGCCGACCTCGATCGCCTCGGACCGAGCCCGATCGCGACCGACGAGGGCCGTGGCATCGATGCCAACGAGTTCTCGGGCGCCAACTTCCGGGTGATCAACTTCATCGCGGACCTGCCGGTCCGGGTCGACGAGTTCGTTCCGCCCGAGCAGCTCGACGCCGAGCGCGGCCACGTGGTGTTCGTGCTGGCCGAGTTCCAGATCATCGACGCTGCCACGGCCAGGGCCAACGAGCAGGGCGAGTCGTCGCACGACGCCTACAAGAACCGCCAGCACGCGCGCGTGCGCGAGCGAATGCTGCGCTTGCCCAACGAGACCCGCAACGGCAAGGCAGCCAGCAGCGGGACCACGACGAGCGCCCAGGAGCCGTCGCGCTCACCGGGTGAAGATCCGCTCGCGCGGGTGGTCCAGGTCGCGGTCGAACGCCACGACGAAGAGTAGTTAGCGGTCGAGCTCCGCGACCTCGATCTGCCACTCGACCCGACCGTGCTTGCGGCGGCACCAGTCGCCCTTGCAGACCGAGTAGTCGACCGTGGCCGCGACGGTGTACGAGCCGGGGCTTGTCGGCGCGGTGAAGCGGGCCCGCAGGCGGGGCTGCAAGGCCTGGGGATCGACCACGGCCGACCAGCCGAGCCGGTTCTCGGCCAGCTCGAGCGCGTCGGCTTCGATCCGCACGCTCAGCGGCAGGTCGAGCTCGGGCAGCTCGAGCAGCAGCAACGACAGCTCCCCCTGCTCGCCCGGACGCACCGGCGGGACCTCGAGCGCACGCACTCGAGCGGTGATGGTCTCGCTGCCCGGACGGTCGTTGGTGACCGGGATGGCGAACGCAGAGATCACCAGCGCGAGCACGAACGAGCGCACCGCTGGAGTCTCGCGCGAGTCGACCAGCGCGAGCAAGACGAACACGCGAGTTCTCCCCTCGCGATGTGTTGGTGTAGCGTGGGCCATGCCCTTCGTGTCCCGCCCTCGCTCGCTCCCGCTCGTGCTCGTCCCATTGCTCGGCCTTGGTGCCTGTGGCGGCGATGACTCGCAGGGCAACGACGAGATCGGCGACACCGGCAGCGAAAGCGACTCGTCGAGCGAGTCCGCCGAGTCGAGCGAGTCCGCCGAGTCGAGCAGCGAGACCGACCCCAGCGACGCCACCGACACCGAGTCCACCGACTCGAGCGGTGAGACCGACTCGTCGAGCAGCGCCACCGACGAGAGCAGCGACACCACCGACACTGGTCCAGCGCCCTGCCAGGCTGATCCCGAGAGCTGCGAGCCCGGCACCGTCTGCGACGTGATCACTGGCGAGTGCGTCTCCCCGGACTCCCCCTGCACGCTCGCGGGGCCGTCGAGCGAGTGCGGTGCCATGCAGTGCGGGCCCGGCTCGGTCTGCGACGACCAGGGCTCGTGCCTCGCCCTCGCCCCCTGCGGCTCGGTCGAGTGCGAGGGCGACCACTGCTGGGGGCAGGCCTGCGTGTGCGAGCGGCCGATCTCCTGCAGCTCGCCGACGCCCGAGATGCTCAACGGCCCCTTCGCGACCGACATCTTCGCGCTCGAGTTCGCCGACGACTGCAACGCCTGGATGGTCACCCTGCGCAGCGGCACCGACTACCTGCGCCGCATGACCCCGAACGGCGAGCTGACCGAGTGGGCCGGGGTCGCCAACCTCAACATGGGCGAGGTCAAGGTGCTCAAGGCCCTCAACCCGCAGGCTCCGATCCAGCCGATCGACGAGGTGCTCGGGCCGAAGGGCGAGGGCAAGCCGCAGACCACCGGGGGTGACAACCTCGGCGAGGTCGCGATCACCTACACCTGCTGTCCGAGCTGCGGCTGTCAGGCCAACCCACCGCAGGGGGTCGCGCGGCTGGTCGAGGGCGAGATGGTCCCGCTGCCGATCGTGCTGCCCGGCGTGCCTACGCAGGGCGTCAGCGGCCCGTTCGGCAACACGGCCGCCGACGCGGGACCGATGGGCCTGACCTGGGGCGACGATCTTCGGCTCTACGTCGGCAACTCGATGGCCAACGGCAACTTCGACACCGCGGATCTCGCGATGGGCACGCAGGACCTGCTCACGCAGTTCGACAGCCGGGTGACCGCCGCGGCGCCGCTGACCTCCGTGCACCTGCTGGTCGCGCTCGACACCGGCGAGCTGCTGCGCTTCAACACCGCCACGCAGCAGACCACCTTCGTGGTCGATCTCGAGGTTGGCGTGACCGCGCTGAGCCACGACAGCTTCTCGGGCAAGGTCTACGCTTCGCTCAGCGATCTCTCGGTCGTGGAGATCGACCCCTTCTCGGGCGAGCTCACCGAGTTCCAGACGATGCCCGGGCTCGGTCGCGTGGCGGTCAGCCCCGAGGGCAAGCTGTGGTGGGTGCCGGCCAAGTTCGCCGGCGTGAACATGCCGATCTCGAGCTGGGATCTGCCGACCTCGTTCTGACTCGGCCTCACTCGCTCAGCTTGGCGCCGGCGCGCTCGTGCAGCGCCCGGTACCAAGCCAAGGTCGCTTCGCTACGCTCGCGCAGCGCCGTGGTGCCCCAGACCAAGCACAGGGTCTTGCGCGTGCCCGCGTGGGTCTTGCTGCGCTGGCTGTCCTTGACCGGACCTGCGCAGGGGCCCACGGCGTCGTGCAGGCTGAGCAGGCCGTCGAGCGTGATCGTCTGACCGGTTGGATTGAACACGTAGCTGCCCTGCTCGACCACCGCGACGTGCAAGGGCGGCTCGACGCGCTCGAGGTCGACCACACTGATCGGTAGGCCCGAGTGGAGCGAGACCACGTTGCACAGATCGACGGCGAGGTTGATCGAGCCGAGCTCGCCGCGGCTCGCGGCCGCGAGCAGGTACTCGCTCGCCGGCTTGCTGCGACCCGAGGGCTTGAAGCCGCCGTGGCGCAGCAGCTCGCGGACGGCCTTGCGGACGCCGTCGTCGGCGGGCGGAAGCGGTACGTCGCCGTAGTCGAGGCTCAGGCCCGCGCGCAGCCAGTCGGGGCTAGGGAGCTGCTCGAGCGGCGCGGGGAACTCGGCAACGAAGGTGCCGAGCCACGCGAGCGGGTGAGGAGGGCCCTCGAGGGTCAGGTTCACGGCGCGAGTGTATCCAACCCGTAGCGCACAGAGGTCGACTGCCGAGTGCTGAGGTCAGTCGAGCGCCGCGACCCAAGCCGCCTCGTCGAAGCCGACCAGCGCCCGATCCTCGCCGAGCACGATCGGCCGCTTGATCAGCTTGCCGTCGGCCGCGAGCGCGGCGAGGGCCTCGTCTTCGTCGATTGTGGCGATCCGATCCTTCCACCCGCCCTGCCGGTAGCTCTGGCCGGACACGTTGAAGAGCTTGCGCAGCTCCACCCCCGAGCGCTCGAGGACCGTGCGCAAGGTCGCTACGCTGGGTGGCTGCGCGACCAGGTCGATCGAGCGGTAGGCGATCCCCCGCGCGTCGAGCCACTTCAGCGCCTTCTTGCAGGTCGAGCAGTTCGGGTACTGGTAAATGGTGACCGGCGCGCTCATGGCCGGGGTTTTGCCGTCCGAGCGCGTGCCGGTCAAATCGGACTACCTTTCCATGCGATGCCCCGATCGCCCCTCGTTCTGGTGCTCGCCCTCGCCCTCGTGACCGGGCTCGGCTGCAAGGCTGACCCAAAGCCGCGCTCGGCCTACGAAGGAGCGCCGGTGCGGGTGCTCGAGGCCAGCGAGCTCGGCGAGGCCGGCACCGTCGAGGGTTTCTCCGTCAGCATCCAACGCGAGGGTGAAGGCGAGGCGGCCGAGCGAGGCGACTGGGTCCGCGTTCATTACCTCGTGTCGCTGGCCGACGGTCCCACGCTCGACAGCTCTCACGAGGGCGATCCGCTGCTCTTTCGCCTCGGGGACGACGGCAGCGTGATCGATGGCCTCCACGCGGGCGTGCTCGGCATGCGGGTCGGCGAGCTGCGGCGCATCGAGGTCCCGCCGAAGCTCGGCTACCGCGGGCGCCTGTTGCCGGGCATTCCACCCGACGCGACGCTGATCTTCTTGGTCGAGCTCGTGCAGGTCCGGTCGGCGCCCTGAGGGTAAGGCGCAGGTCTGGGTCGAGCGCTGGAGCCAGACATGGACTGGATGCATCTAGCCAGCGAAGAGGCGCGGTGTTGCGATGACTACGACAAGTGTCGTTGACAGGCCCACGCCCGTAGTACTACATCTGTCGTCGTGGATCAGCTCAGCGACGTACAGCTCGCCTTCATGCGAGCGCTATGGGCTCGACCCGTGTCGAGCGTCACTCAGGTCAAGGACTTCCTGGCCGCCGAGGGTCGTGATCTCGCCCCGACGACGGTGGCGACCCAGCTCGGGCGGCTCGAAAAGAAAGGCCTCGTCACGCACGCGGTCGAGGGCCGACAATTCCTCTATAGCGCGACGGTGTCCGAGGCCGAGGTCAAGCGATCGGTGCTCGAGCGCGTGACCGAGGGGCTGTTCGGCGGCAAGGTCAGCGCGCTCGTGCATCAGCTGCTGGATCAGGACGAGGTCGGCGCCGACGAGCTCGCCGAGGTCAAGCGCCTGATCGAGGCCCGCGAGCGCACGTCCAGCAAGAAAGCACCCTCTCCCACCCGCGTGCCCAAACCCCGTCGAACCCGCTAAATCCGAGGAGCGCGAATCGTGATCACCCTGCTCGCTCAATTCGTTTCGGATGCGCTCGTCAGCACGACCATGAGCTGGCTGCTGACATTCGCCATTCACAGCACGATCCTGATCCTCGCGGTGTGGTTGGTGTGCCGCGGCATCCCGCCGCTGGCGCGACTGATCGGTCCGCGAGGCGAGAACCTGGCCTGGAAGCTCGCGCTGGTCGGCGGCCTAGCGACCGCGAGCTTGCAGCTCGGGCTGGGCGTGCGTCCAGCCCTCGGCGTGCTCGAGCTCGAGACCAAAGCGCCCCAGGCAACGCGCGTCGAGGCGCGCTCGATCGAGCGTGATGTCGAGGTCTCGTCTCGGCCCCCGGTCCCGCACCTGATCGTCCACGACCGCGACGAGCTGATGATCGTCGGCGGCGGTGGCTCGTCGATGCCGACCGCGGCGATGTTGCCGATGGCCCCGCTCCCGCGCCTGCAAGCAGCCGCGCCCGCGCCCACGCCGGCCCCCACGACACCGCTTTGGCCCAAGCTGCTCTTGGGCGCATGGGTGCTCGGCGCGGGCCTGGCCTCGCTGCGCCTCGCTGCCTGCGTGCGGGTGCTCCGACGTCGGCTCCAGGGTCGCCGCGAGGTGCTCGAGGATCCGGTGCTCGAGCAGTTCCTCGCGCTCTGCCGCGACGCCGAGCTCGGTCGCAAGATCCGGCTGACCCACACCGACACGATCACCAGCCCGCTCGCGCTGTGGCGGCGCGAGATCGTCGTGCCGACCCGCGCGCTCGATGAGCTGCCGCCCGAATCGATCCGCTCGATCCTCGCCCACGAGCTCGCCCACCTCGAGCGCCGCGACCCGCACTGGCTCGCGCTCGCGGCTCTGCTCGAGGCGCTGTTCTTCTTCCAGCCGCTCTTGCGCCTCGCCCGTCGAGGCATGCAGGAGTCGGCCGAGCTCCTCTGCGACGACTGGGCGATCGTGTTCACCGGTGAGGGCATGCAGCTCGCCAAGGCGCTGGCCGAGCTGGCCAGCTGGACCAAGCGACAGCCCACGGCCTTGCTCGCGCAGATGGTCGGAGAAGAGCGGCCGCTTGTCCGTCGCGTCCGTCGGGCGCTGGCCACCGACACGCGGCGGATCCCGGAGGAGGGCCCCAAGCCCAGCCGGATCATGCTGGCGCTCGGCGTGCTCGGGCTGGTGGTCGCGTTCGCTCCGGGGGCCGTCGACGCGAGCCCACCCGAGGCCGAGAGCGAGCGTCCGCGCAAGCTCTCGCGTCGTGAGGTGCGGGCCGAGGCCCGGGCGCTCGAGCTGGCCGAGAAGGCCCGCAAGAAGGCCGAGAGGGCGCGCAAGAAGGCCGAAGAGGCGCTGCGCGAGGCCGAGCAGGCCGAGCGGGAGGCTCGGGCGGCCGAGGTCTCGGCCGAGCGGGAGGCCGCGATCCCGGGCAAGTCCGAGCGCAAGCACCTGGTGCTCCGCGACGGTGACGACTACCTGATCATCGACGAGAACGGCATCCGCGTCGGCGACGGCGACGATCGGATCGAGATCCGACCCGACGGCCACGTGGTCATCGAGGAGGATGGCAAGCCGATCGAGCTCGAGTTCGAGGGCTTCGTCGGCCCGGACGGGCCGAAGGGCCTCGACGAAGAAGCCATCCGCGCGTTCGAGCAGGCCGGCAAGGCGCTCGAGGACCTCGCCCACGATGGCGCTCCATCCGAGCACGGCCTGTTCCCGGGCATGCGCAGGCCGATGACGCTCGAGGATCTCGAGCAACTCGAGCAGCTCGGGGAGCAGCTCGAGCGAGAGTTCGAGGGGCTCGAAGCGCTCGAGGGTCTCGAGAGCCTCGAAGCGCTCGAGGGCCTCGAAGAGCGCCTGGAGCAGGAGATCGACCGCAAGCTGCTCGAGCGGTTCGGTGCAAGCCATGCACCCACGGCTCCGACGCCTCCGACCGCTCCAGTTGCTCCTGTTGCGCCGGTCGCCCCGACTGCTCCCGTTGCTCCCGTTGCGCCGGTCGAGCCGACTGCTCCCGAGCCGCCCACGCCACCCAGCCCTCGGGTCGTGCCGGCCCCGGCACCCGCACCGATCCCCTCACCCCGTCCGCCGCTGCACGGCGCCTTCGACTCGTCCATCGAGCTCACCCGTCACGCTTGAGCCCCGCCATGTCCACGCTGATCGCGATCGTGCTGCTGATGCTCCCGCTCTTGCTCGACGAAGCCTGAGCGAGCTCTCCCCTGCTGGCGGGTGATCCGGTCCGGGTCACCCGCCGCACTGCGCGATCACGCTGACCAGCCAGCCGATCCCGAGCACGACGACCCACTTGAGCACCCACGCCAGCACGAAGGTCTTGGCTACGGCGGGGCCGTAGAAGCGGACCATCTGCGAGAACGTCAGCCGCCGGATCATCGCGTCCCAGCTCGGCCGCTCGCGCAGGCGGGCGTACCACTCGGCCACCCGCGGGCGGCGGTGCTCGGCCATCGATCGGGCAAAGCCGATGTGCTCGAGCCGAGCGAGCACCGCCGTCCAGACCAGGTCGGCGAGCGTGTAGTGGTCCCCCGCCAACCAGCGCGAGTCCGCCAGCCGCCGCTCGATCATGTCGAGCATCTCCTCGGCCTCGTCGATCAGCTGGCGGGCCGCGGCCTTGTTCTTGATCGCCCGCTCGAGCGAGTCGAGGTCGGCGAGCTTGTGCTGGTAGACCTCGGTCAGCTCGGGGTGCTTGCGGATCATTCGACGCAAGCGCTTGCGCTTCTGCCGAAGCATCCAGCCCTGCACCCACCGGACCACGCCCTTGGTCTGGGCGTAGCCGAGCTCGCGCATGGGGAACTGATCTTGCAGCGAGACCCAGCGCAGCACCTCATCGCGCTCGACCGGATCGTCCGGGACCAGCCGCTTGCCCGGGAAGTGCTGGTCGATGAACTGAACGATGTGCGCCGAGTCGGTGATGATCGCTCCATCGACCTCGAGCGTCGGCACGACCAGCCGCTTGTTGAGCCGCGCGTACCAGGGCTGGAGCTGCTCGTGCTCCGGACCGATGTTGACGGTCTTGCCCTCCCACGCCACGCCCTTCTCGGCCAAGGCGAGGCGGACCTTCTGCGAGCACAACGAAGTCGGGAAGTGGTAGAGCCTGACCTCGGGGGTCGGGCCGCCGGGCTCTGCTCGCATCAGTTCGCGCAGTGTAGCCCGGGCCCGAGACGCCGGCTCGTGGCGCGAGCGCGCCGACTTCACGGTTTCGCGATCCCTCGGTCTCGCTTCGGCAGCCATGGAGCCGCCCCGCAGGGTGCGCCAACACACCGGCACCCAGCAACCGCGCGCTCACGCCCGCCGGTCCGCGACGGCTCAGCCTTGCAGCGCCGCGACGATCGTCTCGCCGATCTCGATCATCGACGAGGTGAAGTCGGTCTGACAGACGCTGAACAGCTTGCGTCCGCCTGGCGGCGCAAACACCTCGGCGAGCTCGCGCTCGCGGACCACCGGCACCGCGGAGACCCCGTTCGGTCCCGTGCAACCGGCTCCGATCCCGAAGCTCTCCACGAACTCGGGGTCCGTCGGATCGATCGCGTAGTACAGCTCGCCGTCCGTGGCCACGCCGACCAAGCCGAACATCAGCGGCTTCGTGCCGTCGACGACGAACCCGTCGATGTAGCGCTCGAGCGGATGCAGCACCGCCAGCGAGGGATCCAGAGTTGGCTGACCGTCGGCAGCCCAGCTCTGCGGCTCGCACTCGAGATCGTCGCTCGGCCCTTCACAGCGGGTGCCCGCGTTCCAGCACACCGCGCTGCTCGGGAACGACGCGGTCGGATCGGACCAGAACGCCTTGTTGCCGTCTTGAGCAAAGATGCCTTCGCCCGCGGCCGAGTACGAGCAGTCGACCTCGTCGCTCAGCAGCACGATCACCGGCAACCGACCCGGCTCGAAGAACCCGTGGGCGGGATCGTCGGGATCGCTGCTGCGCCCGATCGCCAAGAGCGTCGACTCGAGCTGCTGCTCGAACCCGCAGCCGTTTATACCCTGCGGGACCACGCACCCGAACACCGCGGGCAGCGTATCGACGACGTTGAGCTGGCCGTCCTGGCGCTCGATCCACGGCCGCGGCACGAGGTTGGGATCGCTGGCCGTCGCGGTTGGCAGCACCTCGAGGTTCTGGATGTCGCACTGGTCGGTGCAGCCGGTCTTCTGGATGTCGACGGTGTCACCGAACAAGAAGTCGCCGAGTCGAGCCCGACAGGACGAGAGCCGCAGCGCACCGTACTCGGGCGTCGTCGACTCCTCTGGACACCACTCATTGCCGCTGTCGGTCGTGGTGATGCCGACGCGCCAGTCGATGCCGGCGAGGTCGACCACCTTGACCAGCTCACCGAGCGACGCGGTCAGCAGGTTGTGCTCCTCGCCCATCGAGCCCGAGTTGTCCATCACGAAGAGGATCGACACGCCGTCGAACTCGGGCAGCGGATCGCCGGTCTCGCCGATGTCATCGTCGGTGCCGCCAGGATCAGTAGTCGTGCCGGGATCGGTAGTCGTGCCGGCCTCGTCATCGCTGCCGGACACGTCACCGCTACAGGCGGCGAGGGCTAGCGTCCACGCCAAGGGAGCTCTCGTGCAAGCACCACGAAACGCTTTCATCGAATCGATTGTAACGATCCCATTCGAGCTTGGAAACAATAAAATCATGACATCGACGTTGGCGGCTCGAGCACCGCCGTTGGCGACCATTCAGCGACTCGCCATCCAGCGCTCGCGTGAGAGTCGATACAGCACGTGCTTGCGCAATGGGTGCCCCTCGGCGAGCGCCGGGTGATCGAAGTCCTCGCGCGGATCATGCTGCATCCCCAGCTTCTCCATCACCCGCCGCGAGGCGAGGTTCATCGGCACGGTGAAGGACACCAGCTCGACCAGCCATGGAATTCGGAAGCCGAGCTCCACCGCCGCGCGGGCAGCTTCGGTCGCGAGACCGCGCCGCCAGTGCGCCCGCGCGAGCCGCCACGCGATCTCGACTGTCAGAGTCGCCGCTCCGTCGGCGAGGACAGTCAGAGTCGCTGCTCCGCTAACGATCGGCTCCTTGCGGCTCGCGGTCCTCGGGCCGCCACCTTCGAAGCCGCAAGCGTGGGGTCTCGAGCTCGGGTCCAGGCATGCCCGTGCGATGCTGCCAGCCCGAGAAACCCTGCCTCGCGCTGGCGCCTCCAACAACCATGTCGAACCTCGAGCTGCGACCGCTGACCCCCGACGACCTGCCGGCCCTCCACGCGGCGATGCTCGACGCGTTCTCCGACTACCCGGTGCCGATGCAACCGAGCGCGGCCGCGTTCGAGCAGCTCGTGCGGCGGCGCGGCACCGACTGGTCGATCAGCTTCGGCGCGTTCGAAAGCTCCGTCGGCCCCTCCGGTCCGCAGGGCCCGACCCTGGCCGCGTTCACGCTCAGCGCCCGGACGGGCTCGCTCGCCTACGACGTGATGAGCGGCGTGCGGCGTGCCTTTCAAGGCCAGGGCCTGATCGCTCGCCTGTTCGCCGAGCTGTGGCCGCGCCTGGGCGAGCTCGGGATCTCGGCCATGCAGCTCGAGGTGATCACCAGCAACGCTCGGGCGATCCGAGCCTACGAGAAGCTCGGCTTCGTGCGAACCCGTCGGCTGGTCTGCCTGCGCGGGCCCAA
>CBFGLP010000117.1:0-4550 GCA_965649595.1 uncultured Myxococcales bacterium
TGGAGTCCGGCTTGGGCTTGGGCTCGACCGGCTCCGGGTCGGGCTCGGGCTCTTCGACGGCACCTTCTTCGGCGGGCGGCGAGCTGTCGGATGCTTCGTCGACCACCAGATCGGGCTCGCCGGTGTCGGCAGGCGGCTCGACCGGTCCGGTCGTCGTCGCGGGCGCGCCGGTGCTCGCGTCAGGCTCGGCGCCCGAGGTCGAAGGAGGCGGCGTCTTGGCCGTGTCCGGCTTGCCCGCGTCGCCCTTCTCCGCAGCCTCGGTCTCGTCGCCACCTTTGTTGGCCGTCGCGAGGAAGATGCCGCCGCCGATCAGCGCGAGCGCAGCGACGCCGACCACCAGCCAGACGGCGCCACCTTTCTTCCGCTCTGACTCTTCGTAGCGCGGCGCGGCGACTGCCGTCGCGCTGCGCCCCGCGGGGCCGAGGTCGTCCATCGAGACCGAGGGCAGGTCGGCCGAGCTGCCAGCCATCGACTGCATGTCGTCGTTGGCGGCGCGCGGCCGCTCGATGTCGACGGTCTGGCGATCGATATCGTCGGTCAGCGTGAGGTGGTAGTCGGCGATCTGGATCAGATCGCCCTCGCGCAGGACGGTCGGTCCAGAGATCGGGACGCCGTTGACCTTGACCCCGTTGTAGCTGCGGAGGTCTTCGATCAACCAACCATCGTCTCGGTAGGTGAGCCTCGCGTGCGAGCGCGACACGTTCTGCTCGGTGAGCTGAATCGTGTTGTGCTCCTTCCGACCGATCGTGACCGAGTCTGTGCTCAGCGGAACGACCGTGGTCGAGCCCTCGAGATCCTCGATGATGAGCCTCACGGCCACCGTTCGTAGAGGCTATTTTCGCCAGCGGAAACCGTCAAGCTGTCTCTTCGTCGTCGGTGTGGCGCTCGACCCTAGAGATGTCGACAAGGGTGACCGAGCGCCTACTTCGACCGCCCGATCCCGCGCGTTGGTGGACGACCCTGCGTCATGGTCGCGGATCCAACGCTGCACCGAGCCGCTGCCAACCAAAGGGGGGATCCTTCAGTCGACCGACTCGGCCAGCAGACGGCCGACCGGGTACAGTCCCACCCCGGCTGCGTGGAGCCGCGGCAGCTCCTCCCGAAGCACCTCGACCACGGCGCTCGATGGATGTGCGATCGCTACCGTCGGTCGCTCGCGTGAGCGCTCGACTGCGTTCGCTAGCGCAGCACGGATCGCTTCTGGGTCGGGATCGTGATCCAAAAACACGTCGCGCGAGATCGTCGGTAGGCCGGCGGCCTCGGCCGAGCTCGCGGCCACGGTCGCGGGGGTCGTCCGGGAGTCGAGGAAAAACACCCCGCGCTCCCGCAACGCCGGCATGATCGCAGCCATCGCAGCAGGGTCGGCCGTGAGCTTCGATCCCATGTGGTTGTTGACCCCGACGGCAACGGGCACGCGGTCGAGCGCGGCCAAGGTCTTGTCACGCAGCAAGCTCGGCGCATCACCAGCGCGCAAGAACACCTCGGCAGGGTCGAGCTGCATCGGCCCAGGATCGCTCGGCTCCATCGGCAGGTGCAGCAAGATCTCCCGTGGACGGCGGGGATCGGCGAGCAGGCGATCCTGCACGCCGCGGGCGTACACCGAGTTGGGCAGCACGCTGAAGGTCAAGGGGTAGCGAAGGTCGAGCAGCTCCTCGAACAGATCGAGCTCGCGACCGACATCGTCGATCACGATCGCTAGATGTCCGCTGGCCTCGTCCCACGGGATCGTCAGGTCACCCTTCTCCTGCTGCCAGCGCTCGGCGTCGCGGACCGCCCACGCGGCCATGCGATCGCGGATCGCCTGATCGTCGGGATCGACAGCCGGCGGCTCCGGCGGTGGATCGACCAGCAGCATCGCCGCGCCGGCCAGGCATACCCACGTCGAGAGCAGCGCGAGCGCGAGGCTGCCCTTTAGCCGCGGGCGGCTGACAAAGCCTTGCCGACGCCCGCCCGACCTCCCGGCCTGCTCGGGCGTCGCCCGCTCGGAGGTCATCGACGTCCGCTGCGAGGACATGCCGCCGCGATAGCACGGCGCCGCGCGAGCGTGGAGTTTTCGGCGAGTCCAAACCGGCTATGTTCTCGCCATGCGGACCCTGTTGGTCGGAGGGCTGTGCCTGGTGCTGGGCTTGTACGCGGGCGCGAGCCTCGGCTCGGCGCAGGCGGGCCCGCCCGAGGGCGGCGAGCCCGAAGCCAAGCCGATACGCCCGGCGGTCGAACCCGTCGGCGATCCGGCTCCCGGCTTCTCTCGCTATCACAAGCTCGATCGCTTCGCCCGAGCGCTGGCGTTGATCGAGCAGTACTACGTCCGTCCAGTCGATGGCGATCGTTTGATCGACGCGGCCTTGACCGGGCTGGTCGCCGAGCTCGACCCACACACCAACTACCTGCCGCCTGCCGACGCGCGCCTGCTGATGGAGGACACCTCCGGCCGCTTCGGTGGCGTCGGCCTGATCGTGTCGCTCGCGCTCGAGCCCCAACCAGCCGCGCCGACCGAACCCTCGGCCGAGCCAGCGCAGGGCGGACCGGCTGCGGGCGCCGAGCAAGCCGCCGTGGTGCTCGTGATCGACGACGTGATCCCCGGTGGCCCCGCCGAGCGGGCCGGGCTGGTCGTCGGTGATCGGATCCTCGCGATCGAGGACAAGCCGATCGCGAACTTCGGTGACCTTCAGGACGCGATCGAGTTGATGCGTGGCGAGCCCGGCACCGAGGTCCGCTTCACCTTCGCGCACGCCGATCAGCCGCCGCGGACGATCCGGGTGACCCGGGCGATCGTCGATCCTCCGGCCGTCGAGCTCCGCTGGCTCGGCGAAGGGCTCGGCGTGCTGCGCTTGCGCGACTTCCAGGATCTGAGCGCCCGCGAGGTCGAGGCCGGGCTCGCCGAGCTGCGCGAGCGCGCGAGCAAGGAGGGCGTGGCGCTAGCTGGAGTTGTCCTCGACCTGCGAGGCAACGGCGGCGGGTTGCTCGATCAGGCGATCGAGATCGTCGACCTGTTCGTGGCCGAGGGCGTGATCGTGCGGACCCGTGGTCGTCAGGGCAAGCTGCTGGCCGAAGATCGCGCGCGGGCGATCGGCACCGAGCGCGACCTCCCGCTGGTCGTGCTGATGAACAAGGGCTCGGCCTCGGCCTCCGAGGTGGTCGCGGGCGCGCTGCAGGATCACCGGCGGGCGCTGATCATCGGCGAGCGCAGCTACGGCAAGGGCTCGGTCCAACAAACCTTCGATCTCGACGCCAGCCGCGACGGAGCGATGCTCAAGCTGACGACGGCGCTCTACTACACGCCCGATGATCGACTGATCCAGGCCAGCGGCATCGAGCCCGACGTGGTCGTCGGACGCGAGCGCGCCAAGCTGACCGACAGCTTGCCCGGGCTCGAGCCGGAGCGTGCGCTGCCCTACCACCTCGAGCCCGAGGACTTTGGCCGCGCGTCGTTGCCGGAGCAGGCGGTCAGCCCGGCGCGCGAGGCCGCTGGCGAGGACGCCCAGCTGCTCGCCGCGATCGATCACCTCCAGGCTTGGGCTCGCCTCGGCGGGCCGAACAAGCGCAGGCGATGACTGCGAGCACTCGTCAACCGCCGCTGACTCGGAGCAGCAAAGATCATGAGCGTCGAATCACGAGGACCAATTCGCAGCAAGGCGCTGCTGCTCTATGCGGGCGAGCGCACGGCGCATCGCTCGTGCGGCATCGCGCTGGCCGAGACCTTCGATCGACCAACAGCCGCCTACCAGAGCCTGCGCCGCGGCGGCATCACTGGCCAAGGGACCTGCGGGGCGGTCGTCGCGGGCCAGCTGCTGCTCGGCGAATTCCTCGGCGACCCCGATCCGACGGGCAAGGTCACGCCGCAGCTGCGCTCGGCCATGCAGCGCTACCTCGAGCGGGTCGAAGCGGAGCTGGAGCGGGGCTCTAGCCCGGACCTGATCTGCAACCACATGACCGCGCCACACGGCGACTTCATGGGCGAAGCACGCCATCGCTTCTGTACGCAGGTGGTCGCCCAGGTCGCGCAGCTCGTCGACGAGACGCTGCGCGAGCAGGGGATCGAGCATCGCGCGACGGCAGTTCCACTCGCGGACGGGAGCGTTGCCACGTTCGATCGGCCACCCGAGTGAGCCGGAGCCCAGGGCGGTCCAAGAGGACGGCCACAGGCCGCCCATATTGAACGAAGGCCCAAAAAGGTGGCCGAAGGGCGTCCGCGTCGAATAGTTGGATAGAGGCAAGCGCCGCGAGGGCGGTTCGAATGTAGCGAATCGACACGACCGTGCTTCGATCGCACGGGCGTTGCACGGCTTACACGGTGGCTGGACCCCGGCGCAGCCCTCCACACGGGCCATGTTCGGCCATCCTCGATCACCTCCGCGCACTTCGGCCACTGCGTGGTCTCCCTTCGGTCCGGATAGCGCCGTGTGCCGGCTGAAATGCATGCTTGGCATGATCGATGCAAAAATCGCCAATGCGATGCAGGAGTGAACCGTCGTGAACTATCTGAACTACGGCGTCTTTCTCGACCACGCGAGCGCAGAGCAGGCTCAGCAAGCCATTCGCCACGAGCTCGA
>CBFGLP010000118.1:0-3119 GCA_965649595.1 uncultured Myxococcales bacterium
GTCCTCGGGCTGATCGATCAACAGCGGGCGATCGCTGTCGAGCAGCAAGATCGGCAGGATCGTCGTGCACTTCTGCCCGGTGCTGAGCGTCGACGCGTCCTTGTAGGTGCCGCCGTCGCACAGCTCGATCTTGGGCCGATCGTCGAGCTGCAGGGTCTCGAGATCGAGCAGCAGCTTGCCGTCCTCGATCGACTTGAGCGCGTCGACCAGCCAGACCGCCTGCTCGTCGCGGACCTCGAGCGTGGTCGCCAGCTCCGAGGCCGCGTTGCGCTCGACCAGCCGGACCAGCTCGCGCGGCGGCAGGTGCTGCTCGATCCGACCGACGAGCGCGCTGTAGTGCCGGCCCTTGCCTCGCAAGCTGATCCGCAGGCGCTCGGCGTACTCGGCTCGATCACCGAACTGCGTGATCGAGATCCGGATGTCCGGCTCGAGCCTCGCCGTGATCTCGCGGGCGGTCCGCTGGCGCAGCGCGAACATCTTGTCGTGCAGCTCGGACAGCTTGTCGAGCAGGTCGCCGCGCTTCTTGCCGAGCTCGATCAGCTCCTTGCGCCGACCCTCGATCAGCCGCTTTTGCTCGAGCAGCTCGTTGAGCCGCGACTGCAGGCGCGCGGCCTCGCGGGCCTGCGCCTGCGCGTCCTGGTGCTTGCGCAGCAGCTCGCTGTAGCGCTGCTCTTGGCCGGCGTGCGCCTCACCGAGCTCGCGGTCGAGATCCTCGACGCTGCTGCGCGCCTCCTCGATCAGCTTGCGCGCCCCGGCGAGGTGACCGACGACGTCGTTGCCGGCCGCCTCGAGCACCATCTGCAGGCGCTCGAAGAGCGAGCGGTTCTCGGACTCGTGGTGCTCGACGATCTTGTCGAGCCCGCGGACCGAGCGGATCAGGCCCTCGAGCTGCTCGAACACCGTGCCGAGGTGCTCGTCGACCCGCCGCATCAGCCGCTTCTCCTGGTCGCGCGCGCCCTTGAGCGCGACCTCGCGGTTGATGTCGTCGGCCCGCTCGCCGCCGAGGTCGAGCGCGTCGAGCCGCTTGCGGATCTCGGGCAGCTCGCTGAGCGACTCCTCGCGGTCCGAGATCGCCTGGCGCAGGCGATGGATGTCGTTGCTGTTCTTCTCGAGGTCGGCGATCAGCGAGCGCCGCTTGGGCTCGAGCTCGGCGATCTCGTCGGCGACGAACTGATCGATGATCGAGAGCTGGGCCTTGGGGCTGACAGCGATGTCCTCGATCTGGTGCTGGCTGTAGAAGTCGGCCGCGAACACCTGCCCGCGCGAGAGCGAGACCTCGACCGGCGAGCCGCGCTCGTCGGACACCTCGGGCTCGCCGCTCGATCCACGGGCGACCCGATAGGTCATGCCGTCGCGGGTCTCGATCGTCACCTCGACGGTGCCGCGGTCGAGGTTGGCCTTGATCAGCTTGGTCAGCTGCTGCTCGCGCAGCGGGTCCGAGCCGGGCATCTGCCCGAGGCAGTAGCGGCACAGCTCGAGGATCGTGGTCTTGCCGGTCCCGCGCGCGCCGATGATCGTGTTGAGGGCTGAGGCGAACTCCATCTCGAGCCCGTCCCAGAACCCGCCGTGGACGGACAGCTTGCGGATCTTGTGCGAGGCGCGGAGGCGCGAGGACTCGGGGCCGGGCTCGTCGAGGACTGGCATCCGGGCGAAGGGTAGTCCGTTTTGCTACGCGAAATGGACCCCCTGACGGGCTGCCGAGAGCGTCCTCGGCGACCGCTCGCGACGCCGCTCCCCGAATGGCGACCGCGGCTCGTTTGCGCGAGCACACGCGACCGTGCACCCAATCCTCGACCCCCCTATACTGGCGACTACCGATGCACGCCCTCGCCGAGAGCCCCAAGTCGAAGTCTCTGGTCGTCCAGGCCACCGCGGCCACTGCACTGTTCGGGTTGAGCTGCCTGCTCGCCTGGCAGCACCACGACGAGGACGAGGGCATCGGCGCCGAAGACCTCACCGTCGCGACGATCTCCGCCGAGCTCGAGGTCGGCCAGGACGGTCGGCAGCTGCTGCTCGATCTGGTCGAGCCGGAGGACGGCGAAGGTGGCAGCGAGGCCGAGCTGCGCGAGCTGGTCGCGAGCTTGGGCCTGCGTGCCGAGCCGGCCGGCTTCTATAGCGAGGGTGAGCACCTGTGGCGGGTGTACGGCGAGCCAGACCAGCTCGCCGAATTGCAGCAGCGGCTGACCGGGCACCCGCTGGTCGAGGCCGCCGAGGCCGATCTCACCTACTCGCTGCCGGCCGAGGCGATCGTCGCCTACGCGGACGATCGTCACTCTCTTGGTCAGTCGCCCGCGACTGAAGGGGCCGAGGACGCCGACATCCACAAGCCCAGCAAGCCGCGCTTCCAGCCCAATGACCCGATGTATCCGCTGCAGTGGCACCTCGACGCGATCAACGTGCCCGAGGCGTGGATGCACACTCGCGGGCGCGGGGCCGTCGTCGCCGTGATCGACACCGGCGTCGCCTACAAGGATCTGCGCTGGAAGAGCGTCGACGCCAGGGCCGTGCCCGACCTCGCCGGCGTCGAGATGGTCGACGGCATGACCTTCCTCGACAACGCGCTGCCCGACGGGCTCGACGATCACGCCCACGGCACGCACGTCGCCGGCACGATCGCCCAAGCCACCGATAACGGCATCGGCGTGGCTGGTGTCGCCCACCAGGCCAAGATCATGCCGCTCAAGGTGCTCAGCGGCGACGGCCGTGGCTCGGTCGCCGCGATCGCCAACGCGATCCGCTACGCCGCCGACCACGACGCCGACGTGATCAACATGAGCCTCGGCGGCCCGCTGCCCTCCAAGGTCATGGCCAAGGCGGTCCAGTACGCGCACGACAAGGGCGTGACGGTCGTCTGCGCCGCGGGCAACGAGAAGCGGTCCAAGGTCAGCTACCCGGCCGCCTACGACGGAGCCGTGGCCGTGGCCGCGACCGACTGGGAGGGCAAGCGGAGCTTCTACTCGAACTGGGGCAAGCAGCTCGACATCTCGGCGCCCGGCGGTGACACGCGCTCGGACAAGAACGGCGACGGGCACCCGGACGGAGTGCTGCAGAACACGATCCGGATTCAGAACCCCGGCCAGAACGACTACTTGTGGTTCCAGGGCACCTCGATGGCCTCG
>CBFGLP010000119.1:0-6856 GCA_965649595.1 uncultured Myxococcales bacterium
AGGGAACGGCGACGTTCCCTCCATCAAGACAGCTTGGTGGGGTCCAGCAGCAGCTTCGCTGCCTCGACCCCGCGCACGGATGGCGTAGCCGGGTCGATCACTCCGAGCTGCACGAGCATGGTGGCCTGATCCCAGTACAGCCGCTCGCTGGCGATCTTGCCATCCTCGAAGCTGATCACGGCGATCATTGCGAACTCGATCGGGCGCCCGGTCGGGGCGATTCCGGGCAGCAGCCACTCCATCGGGACGTCGTGCGTGAACGACATCACCGACTCATCGATCAGCGTGTTGTCGGCGATGGTCTGTGCGACCGGGGTCATCTTCGTGTCGACCGGCATGCCGACGAAGAACTCGTCCGCGTAGAAGCGCCGGACACCTCGCTGGCCGTAGCCACCTTTCCCCACGGGCACGCAGATCACGTAGGGGTTGTCGGTCATCGTCGACAGAGCCATGTCGACGTCCTTGACAGCGAACTCGCTGTAGAGGTGCTTTTGCCAGACATCCAACAGCGCCTGCTGTGACGAGGTCCAATTGCTCATTGTCATCTCCGATCCGGCTGGCGCGGATCCTATCCCTCTTCGCCAGCCAGATCAACGATCCTGTGCTCGCCACAACCTCTATCCCATCCACCAACGCTTGCGATAACGTCTCTGATCAGATGCCAAATGACGCGACGCAAGTCTTGGTCGTCGGTGCCGGTCCAACTGGCTTGACCGCAGCCTCGGAGCTCACGCGTCACGGAGTCCGAGTCCGCATCATCGAGCAGAACGCCGGCCCTTCGATCCACTCCAAGGCCCTGGTCGTGCAGCCGCGCACGCTCGAGGTGTTCCACGCCATGGGCATGTCCGAGGCCGTCGCTGCCGAGGCCCAGCCAGTGTTTCGCATGCAGGCGCACATGGAGGGCAAGGACATGCCGATGATCCAATTCGGCGATGTCGACGGCCCCTTCCCACGGCCGGTGATGCTCCGACAGAGCCGCACCGAGCACCTGCTCGGTGCCCAGCTCGCGCGGCAGGGCGTGGCGATCGAGTGGGGCACGGCGCTGACCGACTTCGCCGCCAGCGACGATGGAGTCGAGGTCACGCTGAGCAGCGGCGAGACCCTCCGCGTCGCCTACCTGATCGGCTGCGACGGCGCGCACAGCCGCGTCCGCAAGCAGCTCGGGCTGCCCTTCGAAGGCTCGACCTACGACAACGACTTCTTGCAGGTCGACTGCAAGGTCCGCTGGGACTACCCCAACGACGGAGGCTTGGGCTTCTTCACCGAAAAGGGGGTCCTGGTCTGTCTCCCGCTCGGTGGCGGCTCGTTCCGCTTCATCCTGATCCGCCGTGAGCGGCCCGCCGACGCGCCCGACGAGCCCGCGCTGGCCGAGTTCCAGGCGGCCGTCGACGCCGAGGTGCCCGGCAAGGTCGAGCTCTACGATCCCGAGTGGCTGATCCGCTTCCGTCTCCACGAGCGGATGGTTCCGCACTACCGGGTCGGGCGGGTGTTCCTGGCTGGCGACGCGGCCCACATCCACACGCCCGCGGGCGGGCAAGGTATGAACACCGGCATCCAGGACGCCTTCAACTTGGCCTGGAAGCTCGGCCTCGTGCTGCATGGCCGCGGGGGCGAGCGCCTGCTCGACAGCTACCACACCGAGCGCCACCCGATCGCCGCCGACGTGCTGCGCTTCACCGATCTCGTGTTTCGGACCGGGCTCGGCAGCAACTCGCTGGTCCGCAAGCTTCGACCGCTGCTCTTGCCGCTGGTGCTCGGCAACCGCTGGGTCAGCAGCAAGGCGACGCGCACGATCTCGCAGCTCGAGATCAACGTCCGGCGCAGCCCGATCGTCGAGGATCATCGCTTCTTCCCGACCGGCCTCCACGCTGGCGACCGAGCGCCGGACGCCCGCTTCGTCCACGACGAGGACGAGGCGCGGGTGTTCGACGTGATCCGGGGGACCGAGCACGTCGTGTTCCTCCATTGCGCGCACACCAACGTGGTCACGACCCTGCGCCGCGAGCTGCCCGAGGGCATCGCTCGGATCGTGATCGCCGACGAGGGCGACGAGCTCGAGCATCGCTACGATCTCGGTGATGGACCGGCGATCTGGGTCGTGCGGCCGGACGGGTACATCGGCTATCGCCAGTCGGGTGACGAGCCCGGGCCGGTGCTCTCGTGGTTCGCTCGCGTGCTCGAGACCGGGGTCTGAGGCTCACTCGAACACCGCCGAGGGATCGCTGGCGAGCTTGGCCCGGTCCCGCCAGCGCTCGAGCGTCTTGATCGACTTGCACGAGCGGATCAGCGCGGCCGTCTCGGCGTCGAGCGAGAGGTTGCGCAGCTCGAAGGTGAGTAGGACCTGCTCGATCAGGCCCTCGCGCTTGCCCTCGCGCTTGCCCTCCTTCTTGCCCTCCTTCTTGCCCTTCTTCAGCCCCTTGGCCTCGGCGCGCTGCATGTCATGGTAGAGAACGCTGTTGAGCTCGACTTCTCCCAGCTTGTCTCGGTCGTCCATCGTCAATATCTCCTCGAGTGTTGGGCGATCGTGTTCGTGCACTGCAGAAAAGATCCCGCGGATGTACGTCGCACGGATCCCGCTAGGCAGGCGTCGAGCCGCCATCAGGGCCGCCTCGACCACCTCCATGTCGCGCCAGGGCGCGTGGATCAGCGCCGACAACAACGCTTGGGCCGGTCGCCGATGTGCTGCCCGTGCTGTGGTTATCCGCGGCATTGTATGGCGATCGAGTACCAGTGGTTGAAATCCGAGGCCACCATATTCGCGCGGCAAGTTGCGCATCCACGTCGTCACGCGTCGACCCAGGGCCACAACCAGCAGCCATGCCGGTCGCTCGAAGCGCTTGGCCGTCAACGCCAGATAAAGCAGAAACTTGATCAGCTTTTCCTTCTCGCGAAGCCGCTGTGCCTCGACGATGAGCGAGGCTTTGACCTGCGGATCTGCCGGGTGCGAGCCGCACAGCACGAGGTCGGCTATCGCCTCCCCGAGCTTGTCCGCGGCCGGCAACCCGAAGCTCAGGGCTGCGTGGCGGTCGCTGACCCGCATGCCCTCGGGGATCGGCACATGGAAGAGCTCCCGAGCCAGGTCGAAGGCCAGCTCCGAGTCGTCCTGAAAGGGCAGCAACGCGGATTGATGAAGCACGCTGGGCATGGCGGTGCCCAGGCGAGAGCATGCGATGGGCCGAAGCACCTTCTTCAATGATCTCCCGCAGATAGCGATCTTCGCCGAATTAAATTCGTCCGACCCGTCGGCCACTGGCCGAGCCCTCGGCCACCCCGGGTGGCCGAGCTCCCGGCCGGATCAGTGTACCTTCGCGTCATGACGTTTGCACCGCGTCTGACCTCGACCGTACTGCTCTCGAGCCTCTCGATCGCCGCTTGCTCGACCGACCCGCGCCCGAGCTCGACCGACGACACCACGGGCATCGAGGGCGACGGTGAGAGCGAAGACGAAATCGGCACCAGCAGCGAGTCGGGCGAGAGCGAGACCGGCCCCAAGCTCGACCTCGGCGAGAGCCAAGATCTCCCGAGCGCGACCACGGGCGACTGCGTGGCCGAGAGCATCGAGCCCGAGGTCGAGTCGCTGCCGGTCGACATCCTGCTGGTCGTCGACACCTCGTTCTCGATGGCTCCGGCGATCGACGCGGTCGAGGCCAGCATCAACGTCGACTTTGCGGCGATCCTCGAGCAGAGCGGCATCGATTATCGCCTGATCGTATTGGGCGCCCAATCGGACACGCAGGTGCCGATCTGCATCTCGTCACCGCTGTCGGGCACCGACTGCAACCCGCCACCGCCGGTCCCCGCGATCACCGACCGCTACAAGCATTACGACGCCGAGACCGGCTCGGGGGCGTTCCTGACCAGCATCGTCAATTGGTACGCCACGCCCGACAAGCACGCCCTCACGACCAACGGATATCAGGACTTCTTGCGGCCCGAGGCCGCCAAAGTGTTCCTCGGGATGACCGATGGTACGAGCGCGTCGAACGATCCCTCGCTCGGTGACGCGTTCGACGCGAGCCTGCTCGGCCTGGATCCACCCGCGTTCGGCACACCTGGAGACCGCAAGTACAAGTTTCACCTGATCGTCGACATGCCGGCCAACGTGCCCGAAGACGAGCCCTGGCTGCCCGACGATCAAATCCAGGGCTATGGTGGCTCGATTCAGCAGGTAGCGATCCTGACCGGCGGTTGGCGCTTCCCGCTCTCGCAGGTGCAGCACTTCAACGTGCTGTTTCAGGAGGTCGCCGAGGACGTGGTCGCGACCACCCCGATCGCGTGCGAGTTCCCGATCCCCGAGCCGCCGATGGGAGAGATCGATCCGAACACGATCGAGATCGACTACTTTCCCAATGGTCAACCGCCGGAGCTCCCCTTCCATCAGGTCGTCGACCTCGCGGCTTGCGAGCCCGAGGCGTTCTATATCGCCGACGAGACCGTGATCTTGTGCCCCGACGCGTGCGCGCTGGTCCAGGCCGACAACCTGGCTCAGCTCGACGTCCGCTATGGCTGCGACGTCGGGTTCGATCCGCAGGGGTGATCCGGGTCAGCGAAGCTCGACCATCTCGTGGATGTCCCCGCGCACCGGCTCGACCGCCTGGCGATTGCGGTGCGGCGCCTGCAAGCGCGCAGGGATCCCGTGCCGCGGCATCAGGATGTTCCCGCGCGTCAGCCGGTCGATCTTCGCGTCCCGGACCACCGCCACCCGCACCCGCTGTAGCAGCGTCGGCAGGATCAAGCGCAGCGCCTGCTGGGCAAACGTGGCGCCGATGCAGATCCGCGGCCCAGCTCCAAAGGGCAAGTACTCGTAGAGCGTCGGCTTCAACCCCTCCCAACGCTCGGGCCGAAAGCGCCGCGGCTGCGGGTAGAGCTCGGGGTCGAGATGGGTCGCGTAGGGGCTCACCACCACGTTCGCGCCCTTGGGCAGCGTGAAGCGCCCGAGCGGCATGTCGGTCGTGGGCACGCGGAGGAACAAGATCGGCACCGGCGTCAGCACCCGCATGCTCTCCTTGATCACGCGATCGAGCAGCGGCATGCGAGGGATGTCGGCCGCGCTCATCGAGCGACCTCCGAGCACGCCATCGATCTCGTCGAGCAGATCGTCGAGCACCGCGGGGTGGCGCTCGAGCAAGAACATGGTCCAGCTCAGCGTCTTGGCCGTGGTCTCGTGGCCGGCGATGAAGAGCGTGAGCACCTCGGCCATCAGCTCGTCGTCGCTGAGCGTGGCCCCCTCGTCGTCGGCTGCCCGCAACAGCAGCGAGAGCGCGTCGGTGTCGGTCCCACCACCGCGACGCTTCTGCTCGATCAACCCCTCGAGGTGGCCGAGCAGGCGACCTGCGAGCCGCTGAAGCCGGCGAAAGGGCAAGCCCGGCAGGTCGACGGGCAGCAAGATGTTGATGGGTGTGGTCAGGCCGTCGATCAGCCCAGCCGCGAGCTCGCCCAGCTCGGTCGCGCCCGCGAGCACGTCGAGACCAAACAGGCTACGGACCGCCACGCAGAGCGCGAGGTCGCGCAGCAGCGCGTCGAGATCCGCGACCTCGCCGATCGGCCAGCGAGCGACCATCCCCTCGCTCACGCGGACGATCTCGTCGGCGTAGCCTTCGAGCGCCGACTTGGCGAACGCGGGCGCCAGCAGCCGACGGTGCCGCTTGTGTCGCTCGCCGTTGATGGCGACCAGCCCCGTGATCGTGCGCGCGAGCGGAGAGCCTGGCGCAGGCTCGAGCAAGTCCTCGTCGTGCTGAAAGCCGCTCGGGTTGCTCAACACCTCGCGGTTTCGCTCGGCCCCGAACACGCAGACCAGCGCCGGGTTGCCGCGAGCGACCGCCACGACCTCGCCGTGCTGGCGCAGGGCGGTCACGGCCGCGATCGGGTCCCCGAGGAATTGAAACACCCGTGGGATATGGCCGAGCAGTGGGATCGGGGCAGGGCCCGGGATCGGGACGCTCGGAAAGCCAGTCAGCTTGGGCATGATTTGGTGATGTCACCGAGCATACGCTCGCGGCTAGTAAAGCGCGATCATCCCGAGCTGCAGCGCTCGCAATCCTCGGGCCCTGTGCTGTCCAAGGGCCATGCGCCACGCCATCTTCGCTATCCCCGCCCTGCTCCCCCTCGTTCTCGCCTGCCCTGGCGACGACGGGGAAGAAGCAGACGAGACCTCGGCGGTCGGCACCTTCGACGGTCTATTCGACAACGTCGCGACCGGCTTCAACTTCCCCTTCGACATCGGCATCGTCCCCGACGACCCCGTCACCGAAGACGTCATCGAGGGCGGCGACATCTACGTCGCCAACTACGGCACCTCGGAGATCCTGCGCGTCCAAAACCCCAGCGATACCTCGAACGTCCCCGCCCAGCCCTTCTTCGACGGAACCAGCCAAGGCCTCGCGGGCGCGATGGCGATCTCGATCCCCTCGCACACGCACGTCTGGGCCGCGTTCGAGCAAGGCGGCACCGATGACCGCGGCGGCGTGGTCGTGCTCGACGAGACCGGCACGATGGTCGAGCTGTTCGACGCGGCCGACAACCCCGACGCGTTCGCCAACCCGGGTGGGCTCTGCTTCGGCGGCTGGTCGGACGACGGGTCGATCGCTCGCTTTTTCCTGGTCAACCTGGGCGACGGCACGGCCTGGCGGATGGACATCGCGGCGCTCGACGGCAGCGACCCGGTCTTCACTCGGGTCGGCTCGGGGCTCGCGACCGGCACGATCGGCAACCCGGGCAGCCCGGGCAACGGGCTGACCAGCTCTAGCGATCTGCCGGCAGACGGCGCACGCGGCTGTGCCTACGCCGGCGGCTCGCTCTACGTCGCCGACGCCCAGAACGCTCGCGTCGTCCGCTTCGACGACGCCGACCTCAATGG
>CBFGLP010000120.1:0-2899 GCA_965649595.1 uncultured Myxococcales bacterium
CCTTGCTCACCTGCCAACTCAGGGGATCCAACGCGTGCGTGGCAGAGTGCACGCGCCCGAAAAGCCCCCTACGGGGGCCAAACGGACGCCTGCGAACCCGAAACCAGCCCACCCAGGTCGCAAAGCGACCTGGCGGTCGCGAAGCGACCGTGCGTGGCAGAGTGCACCCCGCCTGCGGGGGGGATAAATATAGCCCCGTGGCGCCCCGCGAGCCGATTCATCTCCCACCCGGCCACAGCAAGCTCGGCGAGCTCGACCTCGCAACCGCGGCACTGATCCGCGGCGAGGCGAGCTCGCCTGACTCCACCGCAGCGAGCCCGGGTGAGCCGGTCACCGACGTCCTGCTCGCTGCGGCGCGCCGGGTAGTCGTTGCCAGCGAGAGCCGCGGCTCAGCGGGGCGTCAGGCGTTCTTGGGCGTGGTCACGACCGCGACCTTCCAGCAGGAGCGGGTGATCGCGCGGCCTGACTTCTTGCCAGCGTGGTTCCTGCGGATCGGTGCTGAGCGGGCGCGCGCGGTCTGCTTCATCGAGTTCGAGCGCGACGGTCAGAGCTTCGTCGGCACCGGCTTCATGGTCAGCCCGACGCTGATGTTGACCAACCACCACGTGTTCCCCTCGCCCGCCGTCGCTCGCGGCGCGAAGGTGTTCTTCGACTACGAGGCTGACGAGCGGGGCCGACAGATCAACCCGAGCGTGTTCCTCACCGATCCCGATCGCGCGTTCCTGGCCAACGAGCGGCTCGACTTCTGCCTGGTCGCGATCGCCGGGGATCCCGGCGCTCGCTGGGGCACGATCAAGCTCAGCCGAGCGCCGCAGAGCATACGCGTGGGCGAGCGGGTCAACATCGTCCAGCACCCTGCTGGTCGCCTCAAAGAGATCGTCGTGCAGGCCAACGAGATCACCGAGGTCAGCGACCTAGCGATCAAGTACGTCGCCGACACCGAGGGCGGCTCGTCGGGCGCGCCGGTGTTCGATCAGCGCTGGGAGCTGATCGCCCTGCACCACCTCGGCAGCAACCAAGCGAACGTCGGCGTCCGGATCGACGTGATCGTCAAGTGGCTCGACGTCACCGCAGCCGAGGGCGCCGGCGGACCGCTCTTGCGCGAGCTGCTGGCGAGCGTGCCGGACAGCGGCGACCTCGGCTGGTTCGACACGAAGGGCCTGACACCGCCCGCGGGTGCCACGGTCCCGCGAGCTCCGGGAGGGTCGGCGCCGAGGCGAGCGAGCCTCCCGACCCGCGCCGAAGCGTCCCCCGAGACTCTGCCGCCAGAACGGGTCGCGCTCGAGTGGGTCGGCGGGGCCGAGTACCTCGACGTCGGACACTGGCGGCTAGCCCCGAGCGTTGGCGAGGGGGGCCAGGCGGGCACGCGGGTCGCAATGCTCGCGCAGGTGATCGATCAGGCGGGCGCGGATCTGCTGGTCGTCGAGCGCTTGACCAAGACCGAGCGCGAGGCGTTGAGCCAGCTGCTCCGCGAGCGCTCGATCCCCGCCCTGCCCTTGGGCCATGCGGCGCTCTTGGTCCACGACGCAGCCCTGACCGTGCACGAGCGAGCGATCGATGCGGCCCAGCGAGACCTGCTCGAGACGACCGTGCGAGGTCGAGCGGTGGTCCCGAGCTTCGTGCAGCTCGAGTTGACGCTCGCGCGCCCGGGCAGCTCGCTCGAGCGGCGCTGCTCTGTCCACGTCGTCGAGCTCGATCCGGAGCGTGATCTCCCGACCCGAGCGCATCGCAATGAGCTGGCCCGCGTGCTCGGCGAGCTCGCGCGGGCGAGCGGAGGCGACGTGCTCGTGATCGGTGCGCTCGCAGACGTGCTCGAGCTGCCAGGCCTCGCGGCACCACGGACCGATCTCGGCGTGCTCGCGGGGCCTTCGAGCAGCGGCGCCGCTTGGCTCGGCGACGGCGCTGGCGACTCGCTCGAGCAGGTGATCGTCGACCCACGTACGCGCGCGGTCGTGCATGCGGCGGGGGTGCGCGTGCGTCCGAGCGAGCGCCCGCTACCGCTCTCACCACAGCTCGATCGCGAGGGCGCGCCGCTGCTCGCTCGGCTGGTGTTCGGTGAAGCCGGGCTGGCCGCGGGAGCTGGCGAGCGACCGGACGAGAGCCGAGCAGGAGTCGTGGACACGGTCGCCGAGCGGGGCCGCGAGATCGCAGTCGACGGACACGTGCGAAAGATCGTGATCCTCGACTGAGCGCGGCGCTGACCGACCTGTGATCCATCGCAATGATCGAGGCCGGGAGATGTGCGAGTGATGCCACGCCCATGGGCTACATCTTCGATCCCCAGGTCCTCGGTCGCGTCGCTCGCAGCGTCATCGGCCAGCCGCTCGAGCTGATGGTCGAGCAGATCGCCGAGCAGCTCGAGCGCGAGTACCCTGGTCACGTTCGCAAGCCGGAGGATCGCCCCTGGGTGCTCAACAACGCCGGCGGGGCGATGGGCATGATGACCGTGCTGCACGCGTCGATCACCGAGTACGTGATCGTGTTCGGCAGCCCGATCGGGACCGAGGGGCACAGCGGGCGCTTCTGGGCAGAGGACCACTTCTTCATCCTCGAGGGCGAGCAGTGGGCGTACTCGGAGGACTCGCCGGTCAAGGAGGTCTACCGGCCCGGTGACTGCCACGTGCTCCCCAAGGGCCTCGCGCAGGGCTACCGCATGCCGGACCGCTGCTTCGCGCTCGAGTACGCGCGCGGCTTCATCCCCGCGATGCTGCCCTTCGGCTTCGCCGACATGACCGTCAGCACGCTCGACTTCCGCTCGATCGCCAAGACCGTGGCGATCTACGGCAAGAGCACGGTCAAGGAGCTGCTGCAGGGCAAGGTTTAGCCTTGATGGAGGGAACGTCGCCGTTCCCTCCCCCCGCCCTCACGCCTGACTGATTCCTCGGCCGCTCCGCGGCCT
>CBFGLP010000121.1:0-3140 GCA_965649595.1 uncultured Myxococcales bacterium
GAGGCTCGGTCCCCGGACCCACTCTCCCAGTAGGTGCGCTCTGCGACAGCGCGGCCGACTGTGCGGCGGGCGAGGTCTGTGAAGGTCAAGGCTGCGGACCCAAGGGCGGTCGCTGCATGTCCGCGCAGCGCATGTGCACCCGCGATCTGCAGACCTACTGCGGCTGCGATGGCAACGAGTTCGGCGGCTCCGGAACGTGCCCGGGGGATCGCTACGCCTACCGAGGCGCCTGTGCCCCGCAGCTGGTCGTGGGCGAGCCCTGCACCGACGGCCGGCAGTGCAGCTCGGGCCTGTGCATGGGCGCGGGCCTCGAGGGCTGCAGTCGCGGATCGGGCGGTGTGTGTGCCGAGCCCGGCACTGGTTGCACCAAGGATCTCGCCACCTATTGCGGCTGCAACGGCGTCGAGTTCCGGGCCTCGGGCAGCTGCCCCAATCAACAGTTTGCCTACCGCGGCCCCTGCGAAGGCTGAGGTCCTGCATGCCCATGCTCCCGCGCCTGACTGCTAACGTGGCTCGTGTGAGCGAGACCGTCCGAGAGGTCGACGCAGCCCTGCGCGCGGCCGGCCAGGGGGAGCTGCTCGGATCGCTGCGGCTCAACGGCGAGATCGATCTGCCCGCCGACCGCGAGGGTCGAACGCGCCGCTGCTCGACCACGCTGTGCCGCACGCGGACGGGGCTGTGGCTGGTCGGGCTCCTACGCGAGGCCGAGCCCGTGTTGATCGATCTGCTCGCGCTCGATCATCGGCTCCGCTACCGCGCGCAGGTGCTCGGGGATCGGCTCGAAGTCGACGAGTGGCGGCTCGGTGTCCCTCGGGGCCAGGCCGAGCCCGCACAGCAGCTGATCGCGCTCGCGCGGATCGATCGTGCGTTCGGCCGTCACCTCGCGCCCGCGCGCGGCTCGAGCGAGGATCAGGCGCCGCCCGACGACGATCCCTTCGCGTGGACGAGCCCACTGATCGAGCCGCTCGACCCCCGCGAGCAGGCTTGGCTGCACCGCTGGCTCGACTCGGACGAGCACCTGCTCGTCTGGCTGCACACCGACGATCTCCACCGGTTCCCCAGCTCCCCCGCGGGTGACGTGCAGGTGCCGATCACCTTGGTGATGACCGATCGTCGCCAGGGGTTGGTAGCGATCGGTCCGCTCGGTGATCTGTGGTCGGCCCCGCTGCCCAGCGAGGCGCTCGAGGTCATCCCGCAGCTCGGCCGCGATCGCGTCAAGATCGGCGAGCATGACCTGCGCACGACCTTGACCAACGAGGCTGGCTTCGCGTTGATCGCCGAGCTCAGCGGCCTCGCCGGTCCGGCGCGGCTCGAGGCCTTCGCGCACGCGCTGTGGCAGATCGGCAGCGGGGCTCGCCAGGCGGCGTTGATCGAGCGCGCTGCCGCGGTGCTCGAGCGGCTCGACGTCGATCGCCCGCTGGCCAAGCTCGCGCTCGCGCTGATCGTTCGTCCCGAGCTGGTGCCGGCAGACGAGCGCGGCAACACCCGCCTGCCCCCGAGCGTGTTCGCGGCGCTCCAGCGGCTGATCGAGCGCGACGATCTCGACCAAGCTGGCCGCGCGCTGCTCGACTGGTGGCGGCAATGGAAGGTCGGTCCAGTGCTCGGCGAGGTGCTGGTCGAGCACCTGTGCGAGCTCGGGCAAGCCGGCCTGCGCGTGGCGCTGCCGCTGCACGAGCAGCTCCGCCCTGCCCTGCAAGCCGAGCTCGATGACGACCAAGATCGCGCGCTGCTCGACTTCGTGCTGGTCGAGCACCTGCTCGAGCTCCACCGCCCCGGCCGCGCGCTCGAGCTGCTCGAGCAACGCCGCGCGCACTTGCCTGGCGAGGAGCTGCAGGACCTGCTCCCGCCCCAGCTCGAGCGCGCTCAGCAGGGCATCCGCGTGCTCCTGCACGAGCTGATGGTCGCCGCGCATGCCCAGCTCGGGGTTGGTGGCCATGTGCAGGCGCTGCTCGAGCTGGCGCGGCTGCAGCCGCTGGTCCGCGAGCGGGTAGCCGCGCTGGTCGAGGCGCTCGCCCATGAAGCCGAGCAAGCCGAGCAAGCCGAGCAAGCCGAGTCGGACCCCAAGGCTGAATCCGACCAGCTCTCGCTGCGCTACCGAGCCGAGCGCGTGCTCGAGCTGCTGCGCGAGGACGCGTTCGAGCGCGAGCCAGAGCTCGGGGCCGAGCTCGAAGCGCGACGGCCGGTTCACCCCTTGCGCGAGCGCGAGCTGGAGCTGCTGCGCCACCCGACCGCGCGGGCCGACGGCGTGCTCGGTCGCCTGCAAGGCACGCTGGCCAAGGTCGCCGTGCCCGACTGCTCGGTGCTCAAGAGCTACTGTGCCCGGGCCAACTTGGCGCGCGAGCAGGTGCTGGCGGACACGCTCGCGGACGCATCGGTCCTGCTCGGGCTCGGGGCGATCGAGGTGTTCATCTCGCGCGGCGACAAGTCGCTGGGACTGCGCGCTTACGAGGGTCCGACCTCGTTCGTGCTGATCGGCGGCGACCACTTCGATCCCAGCAGCGACGCGTACTTGCCCGCCGCTTCGCTGCGCTTCGCCCTGACCGCCGAGCTCGCCCACCTCCGCTTCGGCCACAGCCGAGTCACCAGCGACGAGGTCTGGGCCGGCACGCTCGACCTCGGCCTGACCGGGCTGAGCATGCTGATCACCGCGGCGCCGCTGCTCAAGGGCTTCAAGGCCCCGGCCAAGCACCTGCTCGACAAGCTCGGCGCGCCGGCCATCGATCGCTGGCGCAAGCGGCTGGCCGCGAGCCAGGGCTCGCGCGCGCTCGGCAGCGAGAACAGCGAGCTGATCGCCGCGCATCGAGTCATGCAGCTCACCGCCGATCGGGCCGGCCTGCTCGCGTGTGGTGATCCACGAGCCGCGATCGAGGCGATGTTCCGAGTCCACCCCAGCCACCTCAGCCAGCGACCGGTGCTGGTCCGCCGAGGCCTGCGCGAGACCCTGACCCGACCGACCCGCAGCGACGACGAGCGCGAGCGGCTGCGGCTCGAGGATCTCGCCGTTAGGATCGCCGCGCTGCTGAGCTTCTATCTGTCCGACGACTACGTAAGGTTGGTTTAGGCCCCCGCATTCGTCGTGCTGCTGGTTTAGCCCCCCGCATGCGTCGTGCTGCTGGTTTAGCCCCCCGCATGCGTCGTGC
>CBFGLP010000122.1:0-4582 GCA_965649595.1 uncultured Myxococcales bacterium
TTTCGCCTGTTTCGCTGGCGCTCGCCCGAGACGCGCAAGCAGATGTACCTCGAGTCGGTGCTCGCCGTCGACGACTACGCCAAGGAGGTCAAGCTCTTCGGCCTCGGCCCGCTGCTGCTGCAGCGCTACCGCGAGATCTTCGAGCTGGTGTTCGCCGAGGATCGCCGCTTGACCCTGCGCCGCGGCGTGTGGGGCTTCTTGCTCGGCTTGATCGGCACCGCGGCGTTCTACGGGGCCTACCTGTGGATCGCCTTCGACACCGTGACCGGGCAGATCAGCCTCGGCGAGATGACCATGTACCTGCTGGTGTTCAAGCAGGGCCAGTCGGCGGTCGCCGCCAGCCTCTCGTCGATCGGCGGGATGTACGAGGACAACCTCTACCTGTCCAACCTCTACGAGTACCTCGATCAACCAGTCGCGCTGCCGAGCGGCACGGCCAAGGTCGGGCCCAAACCAGGCGACGGTGTCCGCTTCGAGCAGGTCAGCTTCAGCTATCCCGGCGCGAGCAGCCCGGCGCTGCACGAGATCAGCTTGCACCTGCAGCCCGGCCGCTCGCTCGCGCTGGTCGGCGAGAACGGCTCGGGCAAGACCACGCTGATCAAGCTGCTCACCCGCCTCTACGAGCCCACGCAGGGGCGGATCTTGCTCGACGGCCTCGACCTGCGCGAGTGGGATCCCGAGCTCCTGCGCCGCCGCGTCGGCGTGATCTTTCAAGACTTCGCGCGCTACCAGATGTTGGTCGGAGAGAACGTCGGGGCCGGCGACGTCGACCACTTCGGCGACGAGCCGCGCTGGCGCGAGGCCGCCGAGCTCGGCATGGCCCACCCCTTCATCGCCGACATGCCCGCCGGCTATCAGACCCAGCTCGGCCGCTGGTTCAAGGACGGCCGCGAGCTCAGCGGCGGCCAGTGGCAGAAGATCGCGCTCTCGCGCGCGTTCATGCGCACGCGCGCGGACATCCTCGTGCTCGACGAGCCGACCGCGGCGATGGACGCCGAGGCCGAGGCGACCGTGTTCGACCACGTCCGCAACCTGACCGCAGATCGCATGGCGATCTTGATCTCGCACCGTTTCTCGACCGTCAGGTCCGCCGATCACATCGTCGTGCTCGACCACGGCGAGGTGATCGAGCAGGGCTCGCACCAAGAGCTCATGCAGCTCGGCGGTCGCTATGCCCGGCTGTTCACCTTGCAGGCCGAAGGCTACCGCTGAGCGGTCTTCGCTAGCAGATCCGGCCGCACCCACAGCGGCACGCCCAACCACGCCGCCAGCGTGCGGGCGTCGGCCAGGAGGTTGGCCGAGTCGCCGTGATCGATCACGTTGACCCGCTGGCCCTCGTCGAGGATCAAGTTGAGCTCGTCGCTGTCGAAGTCCGAGTCGGGTCCGATCACCCGCTCGCGGGTGATCTGCAGCGCCCGAATGCGCGCGAGCGGCAGCTCGAGCGGCTCGCGGGTGCTCGAGTAGCGACCGAGCTCCGCGTCGAACACCCGCCGATTGTCGAGCTGCTTGCGCAGCAAGAGCACCAGCACCAGGCACACCACGAAGAGCATCGCCCCGACCACCAGCGCCCCCGCGTCCGAGTAGGTCACGAACCACCACGCGGCGACGCAAGGCGAGGCCAGACCGACCACCGCGAACGACATGACCAGCGCGCGAGCGCTCTTCGAGGGTTGCAGCTCGATCCGCTGCGGTGCGGTCACGAGCAGGTGGTGGGTCCGAAATATCGCCCCACCCGGGCGCAGCGGCGTCCAGTCGAGGTCGGCGGGCGGGTGGGTCTCCAGCGGCGCTTCGGTCACGCGGGCGCGATTATACAGAGCAACGAGCCCCCTCGCCGCCCTCGCTCTGCGAGCACGATTCGAGCTCGTCAGCACAAACTCCGAAGCAAATGGGCAGAGCCAACCCAGCGCTGCCCAAAGCACAGGTAGCGTTACCCGCCTGCCGATCGTGCGCGCGCTGGGGATCACAATCGATCTTCGCGGCACCCCGAGCCGACCGTGTACCATGCGAGCCGGGCGCGTGATCCTCTGCATAGGTATGATTCGTGGGGGAGAGTGATCGCTTGGCGGAATACCCGGGGATGCTCATATGCTTTTCCTATATTGGCTGCGCCGCGAGATACGACACGATTGCAAGCATTTATCATGAGCGGCGATCTGCGTCCATGGGCAGAATTCACGCCTCCAGCACCGTCTAGCGGGCCGAAAGGGCGGAATCCGAGCCTAGAGAGCCGCTCGCACCGGACCCGCCCGGATGCGCTGCACCGTGGATTCTCGTGAATGCCAACGAACTCGTGAAATAGCCAATTGCCGTACCCACGGCGTGATGACCGACCCTCTGCCGCATGTGCCAGCCACGAACGCCCCCTCGCCAGAGGTGAGCCGGGCGCTCGACCTCGTGCGCCTGCGGTGGTTGATGGAGCGAAGCGAGGGGAGCCGAGAGATCGTCATCGGGCTCCTCGATGGTCCCGTCGCTGCCGGGCTCGAGCGCTTCCCGACCGATCGTGTCCGCTCGGTCCCTGGGGCTCCCGCTGCGACATGCCACGCGCCAAACAGCGCCGCGTGCATGCACGGGACCTTCGTGGCGGCGATCTTGTCGTCGGCACGGACATCGACGACGCCAGCGATCTGCCCTGGATGTACGCTGCTGGTCCGACCGGTCCTGCCCGAGGCCACGTCGGTCCCCGACCAGGCCCCCTCGACCGCGCCGACCGACCTCGCGGCGGCCTTGATCGAGTGCGTCGAGCATGGCGCTCGCATCCTCAACATCAGCCTCGGCGTCCTGCGTTCATCGCCGCGAGGCGACCGGGCGCTGACCGAGGCGATTGACGTCGCTGCGCAGCGGGGAGCCTTGGTCGTCGTCGCGGCGGGCAATCGAGGGACCTTGCCCAGCTCGGCGCTCACCAGCCATCCATGGGTGATCCCGGTCGCCGCCTGCGATCTCGACGGCGTACCGCTCCCGCTCTCGAACATCGGCGCCTCGATCGGCCGCCGCGGGCTCGCAGCGCCCGGGACCAGCGTGCCGAGCCTGGTCCCCGGGGAAGCGGTAGTGCACGGCGAAGGAACCAGCGTCGCTGCGCCCTTCGTGACCGGGGCGCTCGCGCTGCTCTGGTCGCTGATTCCGGACGCGGCGGCGTCCGACCTCAAGCAGGCCATCTTGCGAGTGCACGCCAGCCGGCGGCCGAGCATCGTCCCGCCGCTGCTCGATGCAGAGCGTGCGTTTGCGTTCCTCCGACGAATACGAAAATGACGATGTGCGCGTGATTGGGGGTCGAAGGGTCGACAGCGCTTGCCAACGCCGGCGCCTGAGCACGATAATCCGGTCAATGCGCACGCTGTTCCTCTACGCCCTCACCTTCTCGTTCACCGTCGCCACCGTGGCCGGCTGCTCGGCCGAGTCCAAGTTCTGCGACAAGATGCGCTCGCTCTACGGCGACGACATGAAGGACTGCGAGACCGACGCGCTGCCCGAGGTCAAGGGCCAGTGCAAGGATCCCGACGCCGTGTTCCAGTGCATCGCCGACGCCAAGGACAAGCAGGCGGCCGATGAGTGCTGGGAGAAGAAGTGCGAGAAGAAGTGAAGTAATCGGGTCCTACGAGCAATAGCGACATCGTCGAGCTGATCGATCGAATCGGCTCGACGAGTCGTTTTGTCTGCATTAACCCGATCTTCAAATATCGTGATTTGGAGATTCCGAATCGAAAATCTCGTCAGACCTGCCCGAGCCTCGCGTCGAGCTCGACGCGGCGCGCCTCGCCCTCGGCGCGAGCCGACCTCCCATGTGCTGCTCGATCGCGCTCAGCTCCCTACCGGTTGCGGGTGCTCGCTCCCATCGGCTCGGCAAGCGCGAGCCACGCGCGCCGGCCGCCCCCCACGGGCGAGCCCCCCTCGCGCCAAGCTCCCGTCCCGAACACCCGACAGCCAGCAACTTCCGCCGCGGCGGTACCACCTGCCCGCGATCGTTGGCATGCTGCCCGGAGCCCCGACGCATGTCGATCCACAAGTCCAACGGTCGTCGCAGCCTCGGTCGCGTCCGACGTCATCGTGAGCGCGACCGCGAGTCGGAGCGCCACGATCCCAGCGAGCCCGAGGTCCGCTCGGGTCACGCGCGTGGCGAGGTCGGATGGGATCACGACGCCGACGTCGTGGTCGACGAGCCCGACGACGCTCTCGACGCCAACACGCCCTTGACCGCTCGTGTGCTCAGCTTGTTCGCCGAGCCTGCGGTCACCACCATCACGGCGATCACCGCCTCGCGTGCGCTCGGGGTGCCTCGGACGGACGCCCAGACGGCCATCGACGCGCTGGTCCAAGCCGGCGAGCTGCGGCGGGTCTCGGACACCAGCCTTCGCTACACGATCGCGCCCGAGCGCAAGGCTCAGCTCGAGGCGATGTTTCAGGAGGCCGCGCACGAGCTCGGTGAGACGACCGCCCTGGCCGTGCGCGAGCCCGACGAGCTGATGGCCTTCGACGACGACGAAGAGCCGCGGCTGCCAGTCACCGCCGGTCTGCTCAGCCTGTTCCTGCCGGGCACTGGCCAGCTGCTCAACGGCGACGTCGGTCGTGCCTCGCTGGTGTTCGCGGT
>CBFGLP010000123.1:0-2566 GCA_965649595.1 uncultured Myxococcales bacterium
GGAAGCGCAACCTCGACGACACGACGATCGCCAAGTTCCAACGCGAGCTCGGGGCGATGGGCTACAAGTTCCAGTTCGTCACGCTCGCGGGCTTCCACGCGCTCAACCACTCGATGTACCAACTCGCGATGGGCTACCGCGAGCGCGGCATGGCGGCCTATAGCGAGCTGCAGCAGGCCGAGTTCGCGGCCGAGCGGCAGGGCTACACCGCCGTCAAGCACCAGCGCGAGGTCGGGACCGGGTACTTCGATCGCGTGTCGCAGGTGATCAGCGGCGGGCAGAGCTCGACGCTGGCGATGAAGGGCAGCACCGAGGCGGCGCAGTTCGAGCACTGAGATCGGCTCGGTCGCAGGGAGGCCGCGGGCTCGATGAGCTCGCGGCCTTTTTCTTATTCATGATCACCCAGCGGACACCAATCACATTCAAATATGAGATTATATCCATATTACATCTATGTTTGTACCATGATGAAAACCTCGGGTCTGGTAGCCGGTCCGATCACAGCGTGTTAAGAATCGCGCCATGTCAGCGACCCGTAACCGATTCATGCACATTTGCCTACTCACCAGCTTGGCCTTTACTGGCCTGGCTGCATGGCCGACCGCCGCGCAGGCAGCCGACCCCTGCCCCGCGGACGCCCGCTACGCGACCAATGCCGCCGGGCAGGCCTTCTGCCTGTTCGAGAACATCACCCTCCCGGACGCCAACGACGTCGAGCCCTACTGCCACTGGCTCGAATATGGCTACATCGGGTTCAGCTGGACCGAGACCCCGGCGACGGCCAACTACGCGTGCCCCGACGGCAGCTACAAGACCAACAATGGAGCGGGGCTCGGGTTCTGCCTATTCGATGATCTCGCGCTGCCTGAGGCAGAAAACCTCACGCCCTACTGCCACTATCTCGAGGATGGCTACATCGGCTACAACTGGGACATGTGCCCGGCCGACGCGCGATTCACCACCAATGGCGCGGGGCTGAACTTCTGCCTGTTCGAGGACGTGGTGCTCCCTGACGCCAACGACGTCGAGCCCTACTGTCACTGGCTGGAGTACGGCTACATCGGCTTTAGCTGGACCGAGACGCCCGCGACCGCCAGCTATGCGTGCCCTGCCGGTAGCTACAAGACCGATAATGGGGCGGGGCTCGGATTCTGCCTATTCGATGATCTCTGGCTGCCGCCGGCCGAAGACCTCGCGCCTTACTGCTACTACCTCGAGGACGGCTACCTCGGGTTCAGCTGGACCGACTGAGGAGATCGCGGGACGAGTGCAGCGGGCTCGTGAGTCCGCTGCGCTCTAGCCTGCGCGAGCGCTGCGTTGTGGCCGGTGTGAGTTGGTATCTTCCCGCCAGCCACCATGAGCTGGGACGCAGCCATCCACGGTCATCTCCACGTTCCGTCGCAGACCCGCGAGGCTTGGCTCGCCACCACCGTCGACTGGGCGGCGGTCGAGGGCCACGATGTATGGCCGGTCCAGACCGGCCGTCGGACGGTGCGTGACCTGCTCGCGTTCGAGCTCGACGACGAGCCCATTCGCTTCATCGAGCTCACCTGGACCGGCGATGACCTGCAGCTCGCCGGGTTCATGGACAAGGACACGTTCATCGACGTGGCCCTGCCGATCCTGGCCGCCTGTGCAGCCGCTGCGCCTCATGGGGCGACCGGCGAGCTGATCGCCATGGGCATGCTGACGGCCTCGTTCGGCTATCGGCTGAGCGTGAGCGAGGGCCGGGCGCGCTTCGAGAAGCTGCCGGACTCCGAGGTTCCCGGGCTCGACGACCACCCCGACGCGCAGGCGATCCAAGCTCGAGTGCTCGCCGCGATGGACGAAGAGTTCGGCGAGGACGGCTGAGGCTGGCAACCGGTATCCTCGCCGCGCCATGAGCTGGGACGGAGCCATCCACGGTCGCCTCATCGTACCCTCCGACAAGCGCGAGCAGTGGCTCGCTAGCGAGCTCGACTGGTCCGCCGTCGAGGGTCACGACGTGTGGGACGGGTACGTCGGCGCGGGCACGGTGGTGGAAGCGCTCGAGATCAGGTTCGCCGAGGGGTTCGAGTTCCTCGAGTTCGAGTGGAATGGCGATGAGATCCGAGTCGCGTCGTTCCAGGCGGAGGACGGCTTCCGCGACAGCGCGCTCACCATTGCCGCCGCGTGGGCAGCCGCGGCGCCCTTGGGCGGCCAGGGCGAGCTGGTGGCGATGGGGATGCTGACCGCGTCGTTCGGGTATCGGCTGTCGGTGGGGGATGGCAAGGCGCGCTTTGAAGCGGTGCCGGAGCGGCAAGTCTTGAAGCTGGATGATCACCCGGACGCACAGGCAATCCTAGAGCGAGCAATGGCGGCAGGGGATGCGTTGTACGCGGAGTTCTTGGCGGGTCAGGGCAAGAAGAAGGCTGGGAAGAAGAAAGCGGCGAAGAAGCCTGCCGCCAAGAAGAAGCCTGCCGCCAAGAAGAAGCCTGCCGCCAAGAAGAAGGTCGCTGCCAAGAAGAAGCCTGCTGCCAAGAAGAAGCCCGCCGCCAAGAAGAAGCCCGCCGCCAAGAAGAAGCCCGCCGCCAAGAAGAAGCCCGCC
>CBFGLP010000124.1:0-2939 GCA_965649595.1 uncultured Myxococcales bacterium
GATGCAGGTGCTCGCGCTGAATCTTCATGTATCGGAAGATGATGATGAAGACGAAGATGTTGTCGACGCTCAGCGACTTCTCGACCACGTAGGCGGAGAACCACTCGAGCGCGGGGTCGCGTCCGAATTTCCACCATACGAAGGCGTTGAAGCAGAGCGAGAGCCCGACCCAGATCACCGACCAGGTCAGCGCCTCTTTGACGGTGACCTTGTGCGTGTCCTTGTGGAACACGCCGAGATCGAGCGCGAGAATGACGAGGACGCCCAGTAAGAAGGCGCCCCAGAGCAGCGGTGAGCCAACGGTGTCGAAGCCCAAGGTCGAGGTCCGTGGAGAAGGTTGATTCGGCGCTGGGATCGCTCGGCCGGGGCACTTCAGCCCTGACGCTGATTGATGCGAAGCGAAGCGGGCGCCAGATGGAGGTCAGGGAAGGGAGCGAGACCAGCGTCAGTGAGGCTGACGCGCGGGTCAGCGCTCGAGCTTGCGGATGTTTTCGTCGACTTTCACCTTGGCGACGATCTGGCGCGGCTTTGCGTCTTCGTGATAGTCGAACTCGACCAGCGTCCCTTCGAACTCGACGTAGGAGCCAGCGCTGAGCGGCTTTCCGAGGTCGCGGGTGGTGAAGACGTGGTAGTCGAGCTCGATGTCGAAGAGGATCGCGCCGGCGGTGCAGGTCAGGTTGTACTCGCCGTACTTGCCGTAGAGGTCGCCGCTCAGCGATCCGCTCTTGCACTGCGCCTGGCCCGAGAACTTGCCTTCGGCTTTCAAGCCCTCGATGTGTTTCTCGCGCTGCTCGCCCTCGGTGAGGGTGAGGGCGTCGACGCCGGCCTTGTTGAGAGTCAGCCCCTCGGTGTTGACCGGGTCGTAGCTCTCGGGCGGCTCGAGCCACTCCGGGTTGGGGTGCTCTTTGGGCACGCAGGCGGTCAAGAGCCACAGCGCTGCCGCGAGGTGCAGCGAGGTCGTCGCGCGCATGGGCGGAACGTAGCACGGCGATCGCCGATCGCCGTCATGGCCCAGAGCAAAAATCCTTCGACTTTGGGCAGGGTTTCTGTGGGGCCACGGCGTGAGTTGCCGCAGGCGACCTCAGCTCGCTCGGGGGCTGGGGAGCTGGCTCAGTGCTGCCGCGAGCGCGTCGTGGGCTGCTTGCGCACGGCTGCGGTCGCCCGCCTCGAAGGTGATCTTGACCTCGACGCGCAGGCGGCCCCGTTCATCGGGTTCCCAGCGGGGATAAGAGCCGATCTCCACGTCCGGGAATGCGGCGACGACCTGGTTGAGCGAACCGGCGAGGGCGCTCTCGTCGAGCCGCGTGAACAGCTCGACCAGCACCCATTCGTGCGGTTCCGGCAGCTCGTCCGGCAGCTTCTCGAGCGCGTCGATCTTGGCCCGGAGCAGCGCCGGGATGCCGGGCAAAATATAGATCCGCGCGTCGTGGTCGAGGCTGCCCCGACTCCCGCCGAGCGGCTCGCCGGCGGCGATATCGAGGCGCATCACCGGCCAGCCCGGCAGCGCGCGCAGCTTCGTGCCCTGCGGGACATCGGCCATTCGTAGCGCGTGCTCGGTCGAGCGGTCGCGGTAGTGCTCGCGGAGAATCGCCTCCATTTGAGGCTCGCGGACGATCGGGCGCCCGGTAGCGAGCGCGATCGCCTCCATCGTGAGATCGTCGTGCGTCGGGCCTACTCCGCCGGACGTGAACACCAAGGGCACGGCTCGCAAGAGCCGGACGAGCGCGTCGCCGATCGTGTCGAGCTCGTCCGGCACGACCGCCATCTCGCGCAGCGCGATACCGCGGCGGCGGCATACCTGGCTGAGGAACCAGCCGTTCTCGTCGCGGATCTTGCCGGACAACAGCTCGTTGCCGATCAGCAGGATCGCGGCCGTCGGTCGCGCGGGCGGATCGCTCGGGGGCATCGCCGCCGCATCATATCCTGGACCTCGTCGTGGGTCTGGGGGGATGCCGCGGCATGTGGTAATGGGCCCGCCCGATGCAGGATCCTCGCTACCACGGACCGGCCCTGCTCGTGCTTGCCGACGGCCGAGTGTTTCACGGCCGGGGCTTCGGCGCTCGGGGCACGGCGATCGGTGAGGTCGTGTTCAACACGGCCATGTACGGCTACCAGGAGATCGTCAGCGATCCTTCCTACACCGGGCAGATGGTGTGCCTGACCGCCGTCGAGATCGGCAACGTCGGCACCAACCCCGACGACGACGAGGCCAAGGGCCCAGGCGCGCTGGGCCTGATCGTCCGCTCGCTCTCGCCGACCGTGTCCAACTGGCGGGCGACCGGCTCGCTGCACGAGTGGCTGGTCGGCCGCGGGGTCGTCGGTATCGCCGAGATCGACACGCGCGCGCTGACCCGACACCTGCGTGACAAGGGCTCGATCATGGGCGTGGTCAGCAGCGAGACCGACGACGTCGACGCGCTGATTCGCATGGCCCAGGCAGCTCCTTCGATGGAGGGCGCCAACTTGGTCGACGGCGTGACGACCCGCGAGCGCTATGTCTGGGACACGCCGACCTGGTCGCTCGATAGCGATCGAGCGCTGCCCGAGGCCGACCTCCACGTGATCGCCTACGACTACGGGATCAAGCTCAACATCCTGCGCAAGCTCCGGGATCAAGGCATCCGCACCACGGTCGTGCCCGCGTCCACGCCGGTGCGCGAGGTGTTGGCCGAGCGCCCCGACGGCGTGCTGCTCTCGAACGGGCCCGGCGATCCGGCGGCCGTGACCGCGGTGATCTCCGAGCTGCGGACCCTGCTCGCGGAGGCGGGCGAGATGCCGATCTTCGGGATCTGCCTCGGCCATCAGCTGCTCTGCCTCGCGCTCGGCGGCCGCACCTACAAGCTCAAGTTCGGCCACCACGGCGGCAACCATCCGGTCCGCGACGAGCGTGACCGCTCGACCGCGAAGCCGTGGTTCTGCGAGGTGATCGCGATCGAGCG
>CBFGLP010000125.1:0-10454 GCA_965649595.1 uncultured Myxococcales bacterium
GGCGTCGCTGGGGCGGCAATTCGACGCGGTGATCCACTTCGATACGACCCATGCAGTGCAGCCGCTCGAGGGGTTTCCGCTCGAGCTGGTGCACGAGGACTTGCCGGAGACCTATCCGTCGACGCTTTGATGTGAAACCCGGGACATCGTGGGTGCTCGCGCGATCAATGCTCAGGGCAGCTCCAGCGACGATGGCCCGATTCGTACAGTGACCTCGCGCTCGAGCGCGGCGTCGAGGAAGAATATGAACGCGTGAGTGCCGGAGAGCTCGCGGAACTCACATTCGCTCGGCGAGTAGACCCACGTGCAAGGGGGGGCTTCAGGCTCGGGCGGACGTGCCCTCACCTGCGCCACATAGGGCTGCTCCGAGCATGGCGCGCACTGTTCGAGGAACAGCTGCACGTCCACCTTGGGGTCCTCGGTTGTATCGTCACTCTCTTCGATATACACGCTGTACCACTTCGGCACATCAGCGCGCACGCGCTTGACTAGCATCATCGTACCGTCGCGCGTGCCTATCACGTCGGGCTCGTCGCAAGCGAAGCGAAACGAGAACACAGTCTCTTCGGCCGGGCTCACGCTCACGTTGGGCTCGCCGGAACAGTCGTACAGACGCGCTCGATAGCCGTGATGATCGCAGACCGGGTAGGTCGTGTAGTCGGCCAGCACGTCTGCGAGCGTGGCGTTGACGACGGATCGCATCGCCGCATCCCAGTCACCCAAGGAGGCATCGCGAGGAAGGACGTTGCAAAGGCCCCGAACAGCTTCGAGACCGAGATTCTCGATCAAAAATGCTACGAAGTGGCCAGCCTGCTGATAATCGGATCCGGGGAGCTTGTAGTAGTTATCACTTTCGAGCACGAGAACGTCTTCGATGTCCTTTCCAAAGGCGAGATCATCATCGTACAAAGGCTTAGCCGCGGAAAAATACGTAGCGAGCCCTTCCTCCAGAACGCTCATGCATGAGCTTCCACCTACGTCCCAACTGACGGCGTGGGCGAGTTCGTGCATGTCGGCCACGCTCCTCGTGAACACCTGTCCGCCCACGGTGCAGGCCAGGTTATCACCGCAAGGGCGATACTCGCCAGCATCATCCCAGAACGCTCTCGACAGCCAGTGATAATCGACCATTATGGGGGCGTCCATGCCGTAGACCTCTCCGAGTCGGCCGACATACTCGTCAGTAACAGCGAAGCTCTCCCCACACTCTTCATCTATATCGCGGCCATAACCGTACATGGTTACGTACCGGCCCTGCCACTCGAAGTCGGCGCCGACATCCCACCACGGCGTCGGCTCATCTGTGCAGGCGCAACAAGCCGCAACCAGCAGGCCCGCACTTCCGATCCGAGCAGAAAGCGTCATGGGCTCCTGATAACCCGTCCCCCGGGTGGTGCCCCCGCTCTCATGTTCTGCGCGAGGCTAGTTCCAAGTCGTCGCTGGCACGACCAGTGTCCAGGTGGCGCCATTCCCGTCTCGGTGCTCGAGACTGAAGGCCTCGAACGACCAGACCGAGCCAGTCTGGTGGGCGATGATGGACGACGAGTTCGAGACTACGAAGAGACCGGCACCGCCACTCGACAGGCCGGACATGACAAAGTACGAGCTACCAGGGTGCACCTCATAGGAAGCAGCTCCGACGCTGTCCCTCGAGATGATCCCAGGGCTGGTCTCGTACAGTCGGATGCTCGCCCGTTCGACTTCGAAGGCCGAGCGCCCGTTGTCGAACGTCGCCGCGCCCTCGACGTAGATGCTCATGTCCTCGAGCCTCCACGTCCCAGCGCCGGAATCAACAGCGATCTCCGCACTCGAGCACCAAGGCCCCTCACAGTCGGTCGCACGGGAGGCGAGGCTCTCCGAGCTGGTAATACGGCCGCCCATCACGATGGGTCCGACGACCGACACTCGGGCCGTCGATGCCAAGGTCAGCTTGGTTGCGACTCCCGGCACAGAAGGGGCATTCTGCTCGAAGATCTCGACATCGTTGTAGTCGTTACCCGTGCATTCGATATACTTCATCGGATCTGCAGGCAAGGTTACGTGAGTGACCGCAGCCCCGTCGACAGTCACCGTAAAGTCCTTGATGAGCGCGCTCCAGGCTGGCTTGTTGGGGATCGTCCACGAGCCGAGCACCTCTCCCGCCTGAGTCGCGCCGTTCTCCCCCCAGAGGGCCTGAAAGCAAAGCTCCAAATGTGTAGCAATGTATTTTTGCATGGCGACCGATTCAGCCGTCTTTGGGATCTCCCCCCCGTCGATCAGCTTCTTGATCCGCGTAGACACGGAACTGCAAATCTGCTGAGCCATATCAGCCGCACAGAACATCAAATATTCCTCGGGGTCGCTGTCCACCCCGTAGGGGTCGCAACATGCGATAACTTTCGCCATCTCGTAGGGCTCGTGTCCTTGACCAAACACATGCAGCTCCTCGCATGCGCTCTCACCTCCGAGAATCTCGGCACAGCTGTCACCTAGCGCCGTGAACGAGATGGAGGCCGCGATGTTGCCGTTGCACTGATGCAGGATTCGAGAGGATCCATCGTAATCGACGATGCAGGCGGGCCCTTCGCCCTCCGCGTCGTCACCATCACTGCTCGTACCTATTTCATCGTTGGTCTGAGGCTCTTCACACTCGTCGGGCGAGTACACCCAAGTGCAGGGTGGTTGGGTCTCCTCGGTCGTACACCCCAGAGCGTTCAACCCCACCAGAGAGACAATGGCCCCCAGGGACCGCGTATTGACACATCGCTTGCCGGTCATACTCGAGTAGAACTAGCCAGCCGGCCCGCGAGTGCGAGCACTTCCTCGCTAGCATCCCGATTCATGCCTCATCCCTGGAAGCAGGGATGTGCATCACGGAAGTGCTGGTAAAACCGCCAGTGCCAAAAGCGCGAGGGACGTCGCCCGAAGGCGGCGTCCCCCACTGCATCAAACCCTAGCCCCTACCCAATCAGCTTCGTGCAGAACCCCGCGATGCAGTCCGCCTCTTCATCGCAGCAATCCCCCGCGCTCTCGCACGCGCTGCCGTTCGGCGAGCACATCGGGACCTCGTCGTCACACGTGTACACGCCCGGCGTCTCCGGATCCTCCACGCAGAACCCCGAGCAGCAGTCATACCCGGCCTCGCAGGTCTCGCCGATCTCCTTGCACTCGCCGAGCGCCGCGTAGCCGCGCATGTTGTTGTTGTTCAGCTCCTGGCCGGGCAGCCAGAACGCCGGGTGGCTGGGATCGACTCCAGCCGGAGCGTTGAGGTCGACGGCCACGACCCACAGCTGCTTGGTTCGCGTCGCGGGATCCTGGTTGGTCAGGATGTTGCCGTACTGCCGCTCGGACACGAACACGATCCACTGATAGCCGCCCGAGGCCAAGGGCATGAAGGTCGGCTCGTAGGCGAGGCTGGTCTGGGCCTCGGGGATGTGGCCGACGCCGTTGGCCCGATCGAGGCGGACCGGCGAGCTGCCGTCGGCCTTGACCATCCAGACCTCGCTGGCGGCACCGCGGGTGCGCGCCTGGGTGGCCCGCTCGAACGCGATCCACTGCGAGTCGGGCGAGAAGCTGGGGAACGTGACGGTCGGGCGGTTGGGATCGTTGACGACGATCTGCTTGGGGTTGAAGAAGCCCGGCTGGTTGACATCGACGTCGACGACCCACAGCGTCGAGTTGTTGAAGTCGAGCCAGTTGCCGTCGGTCCGCACGCCGTAGGCGACCTTGGTCCCGTCCGGCGACCAGGTCGGGTGGACCGGCCAGCCGCTGCCCTCGAAGAGCGTCGCGACCGGGGTGATCGAGTTCTTCTGGCTGAGGTTGAGCGAGGTCTGCTCGGCGCTCTGACCCCAGATCACCCACTGCCCGTCCGGCGAGATCGCCTGGAAGCCCGAGGCCGAGTCGCTCGCGAACACCACGCTGCCGTCGGCGTTGAAGGTCGCCCAGGGGCTGTAGCCGCCGTGCTGTGAGGCGACGATCGTGGTGCCGTCGTGCGAGACGCTGTGGCAGGCCAAGCAGGTCGCGCCGGGCGGCTTTTGCAGGAACACCTCGGGCGCCGAGGCGCCGGGGTTGATGCGCAGGACGTCGCCTTGATTGACGGCCCAGTAGTAGATCGTGCCGGCGAGGTTGGCCGGGGCGATCGTCCAGTAGTTGACCGCCGACGCGTAGCCGGTCGCTCCGTCCCAGCGCTTGAGCTGGAAGCTGACCTGGCCCTCGACCGAGTCGGTCAGCTTGAGCCACAGGTCGACCGGCAGGACCGGGAAGTCCCAGCGCGAGGGGTTCGGGACCGCGCCGTAGTAGTCGAGCTCGAAGGTGCTGCTCTCGACGTGGAGGTTGTAGATGTCGGTATCGTTGCCGCCGCTCCACTGGATCGTCGGCCCGAGCAGGCCGCGCGGGAACACGGTCTGGTCGTAGGGGTAGAGCAGCGAGAGCGTCGGGTCGGGGGTGATCGCGGTGTCGAGGTTGCCCTTGGCGATCGGATCGATCGGCGTCGGCTCGACCACGAACTTCAGCTTGACGGTCACCTGCGTGGTGACCTGCTGGCCCTCGTAGTCGAGGGTCAGCGTGCCCAGGCCGCCGAGCAAGCCCGTCGCGGTCAGCGTCGCTGGTCCGGGATCGAGCGCGGCGATGTCGAGCCGGTTGAAGCTCCAGCTGCCCTGCCCGTCGCCGAGCGAGACCTCCTCGCCGCCTTCCTTGACCGCGACGCCGGTGAAGTCGAGCGCGGCCGGGATCACGCCGTCGACGACCTCGATCACCGGGTTCGCCGGCTCGATCTTCAGCTCGACGATGTCGGGCTCGTCGGGCATGTCGAACGAGACCGTGTCTGCGGTCTCGTCCGAGTCGACGGTGTCCTCGGTCGCGCTGTCGGTGCCGAGCTCGTCGTTGATCCCGTCATCGTCGCCTTCGGTGCGGCCACCTCCGCCTCCGCACGCGATCGACGAGAGCACGGGCACGATCGCCAGCGCGAGCATTGTCTTGGTCAGGTGGATCTCGGTCATGATGAAAAGCTCCTCGAATCGATCTCGCATCGATCTCGCATCGATCCCCGACCCGTGTTTGTGGGCGGGGCCACGCTCGGGGATGGCCGCTCAGCGGCGATCCACTCACGAAACCAGCGCGGCGTCAGTCACAGAGATGTCGAATTGCACGGTAGACCACGCCCGATGCCAATCGCAGATCAATTTGCGCGCGAATGTGCTCAAATAAATACGGCAACCTATGTGTGGTCAGGAGTGCCACTTGACTGGTAAGCTCACACTCGATCGAGCCCAACGTGATTTGAGCGCTCCCTGGTCGGAGGATCGAGGCGTTGAGCGTGAATCAATTTGCTCAGGCAAATACCCTGAACAATACCGAGAATCCACGCCTGTCGGAGCCACCATGCTTGCGTCACTGTCGTGGCTCTCCATCGAGCCCCCGCAGCAAATTCAAGATGTTGTTTGCCTCGGCCACCAGGGCAGCCTCGCTCAGGAGCGGCGGATGGGTGCTCAACACCTCCCACATTCGTCGGCGCTGATCCGGCGACAAGTTGGCGAACCACCGCGTGTTCCGGTCGCCCTGAGTATTCGCCGACGGATTGTCCGAGAACACGTCGAGGAGGTGCTCGTAGGCCGGCCTGGTGACGGTGCCCCCACCCCCGTGCGCGATGATGCGCAGCCGCATCACCAGATCATTCCTATCGATCTGCGCGGTTGGCCGTGACAGCGCGTCGGTGATGTGCTGGATCCCAGCCTCCATCGCGCGGTCGACCTCGGGCGTGAGGTGGGACGTGATGAAGCCGGTACCAGTACGAGGATTTCCCTCTGCCGCTATCTCGCTGAGTCGCTGGAGGATACGCAGTCGGGCGGCCATGGCCTCGCGGACGGGGCCGGTCACGAACGATCCGCCGACGTAGTGGTGCGAGCGATCATGCCAGTGGAAGCGCCCGTGGCTGCCCAGCGGGATCGCCCCACTGGCAACGGTGTTGAAATAATCCGAGCGACCGATGGTGCCGTCGTCACCGATCCCGGGCCTCTGCCGCAGCGGCATGGCGCCGGGCAGTGGGGTCGTGTCTGGCGTCGGAAACTCGACGAAGTTGTCCGCTCCAACCGACGAGCGACGAAAGCCGAGCCTGGCTGCCGCGCGCGGATGATTGTCGATGAAGGCTTGCACCACGCCTGGTGCCTCGGTCGAGTTCTGGCGATCGATCTGGCGCGCACGGATGCGCACGATCTGGCCGGCCTGGTTTCGCCACACCCCCACCACGGTCCACGCGGTGGTGTTGAGGTGCGATGGCAGAGAGTCGGTGTGGTAGGTCTCTCCAGGGCTCACGGGCTCGTCGAAGCCGGACATCGGTGGAAGCGGAACGTGGACGCTGCCGGACGCGGGCACCCCTGGGGTGAGGCCCGCGAGCGAGACGTGCATGCCCGTGTCACCGCTGACGATGTCCAGCTGTGCCCCGCGCCACCCCGACGTGGTCGCTGAATTCGTCGGCATGCCGATCGAGTTGGCTGGTGGGCGTGTCGCCGAAGCGGTCGGTGTCGCCGAAGTGATCGATGTCGCCGACACGCTCCGGGCCGTGCTCGCAGTCGTCGCGGATTGACCTTCGCCTGCCTGCGAGAGCGTGATGTTGGGTCGCGGCAAGAGCTGACCCCGACCGCCGAGCGGGGTCGTCTCGGCCGTGCCGTTCATCACCGCAGCGAGCACCAGCGTCGTGCGCGTGGGGGCCCGCTGGGTCGGGCGCGTGGGCGTAGGTCGAGCGGGCTCTGGCGAGCCCCCACCTCCGCTCATGCCGTTGCGCAGGAACATCAACGACATCATGAACTGCGTCGCGCCCTCGGGCGTCGCGATGGCCTGCATGAAGGGCTCGACGCCGCCCGCCGTCGCCATGCCATAGACCGTGTTCGTCCCGAAGTCCGCGACGGCGATCGCGGAGCCGGGGTTGCTCATCGCCCAGGTGAACGCTTGCCAAGCCGAGCGACGCAGCGTGTACGCGAGGATCGGAGCTTCGGCGGCCATCGCCTGAACCGCGATCGGCAGCACCGGGAGCGCGGCGATCCCCATGCCGACCGTGAGCGACGTATCCGTGGCCCGCTCCAAGCCTGCCAGCTGCGCCGTAGTCGAGACCTCCCCGTTGAGCACCAACAGGTGGTCGCGCGCGCTCTGGACGATCCGCAAGTAGTGGTCCCACGCGCCACCAGAGAGCGGCGTCTGATAGCCCCACGCCCGTGCTCGTCGATCGATCATCTGGAGCGCGGAGTGGGCAGCTCGCACGCGATCCTCGGCGACGAAGCGCGTGATCCCGTTCATGCCCGCGAAGCGATCGCGCATGCTCTCGTCGCGGAGCCGCTCGGCGAGCCAGTGCGCGAGGGCTCCGGGGATCGCATGAATAGCGATCAGGTTGGGCGGGCTCTCGCGGCCCCACGCGATCGAGCGCTCGAGCCAGCGGAGCACACCGTCGACGCCGATGCGATGATAGGGCCCCCGCATGAACCACACGAACATCGCTCGGGCTCGCTGCTCGGCCGAGGCCGGCTGCTGACCGTCCTCGTCCTCCCGCTGCAGCGTCCCGATCGCTCGTCCCGAGATCGTCGGTGCGATCGAGGCGTGCGATGCAGTGACCTGGTCGGCGACCCGATCGGCCTCCTGCTCGAGCGGATCTTCGGGCTGACTGACGGCCAAGCCATCGCTCGGCCGCTCGCTGCCTGCGGCCGCCGTCCGAGCCAGCCCGCTCGTCGCACCGCTCGACGAGCCGCCGCGGGTCTGCTGCACCACGTGGGCGAGCTCGTGGGCGAGCAGCCTTCGACCGGCGCCCTGCTGCGGAGCGTAGGCGCCGTCGCGAAACACGATGTCCGAGCCGAGGGTGTAGGCCACCGCGCCGAGCCTCCGAGCCGAGCTCGACGCGCTCGCGCCCGTATGGATCCGGACGTCGCGGAAGTCCTGGCCAAAGCGAAGATCGAAGTACGAGCGGGTCGCGGGGTCCAGCGGTCGACCTCCAGCGGGCAGCAGCTCGGCGGAGCGAGTGCCTCGCAGATCCTCGGGGGGCATCTCGGCCCCCGAGCTCGATGCGGGCCGAGTCGCTAGCATCGACCAGGCCGAGCGGAGCCCGGACGCTTCAGCGCCCAGCTCGGCAGCACCTCTCGAGTCGCTCGCTCGCGCGACTCCGCCACGCGACGCCGTCGTCTCGTTCGCGGGCGTGCCAGTCTGTCCTCGCATCGCCACGCTGACACCACGATACCCGGAGTCACTCGGGCCCGAACGCGCGATCGTACGCGGCCATCAGCGCGTCGGTCAGCGCCATGCCCATTCGAACATACCCACGCTTGGTCAAGTGGATGTGATCGCGGCTGGCCATCTGCGGACGCGAGGTCGCCCAGGTGTGCATCGAGTTGACGCCGCCCATGAACGCGAGCGTGTCCCAGAACCCGCAGCCCATCTCGTAGGCGACGTCGCGCTGGGTCTCGACGATCTCGACCAGGCGCGGGCGCGGGACCCAGACGTCCTCGTCGAGCTCGCGCGGGAAGTCGCCCGGGCCGATCAGCAGGCAGTTGGCCTGCGGGGCGGCGTCTTGTAAGCGGGTCACGACCTCGCGCAGCTCGGCCCGGTAGCGAGCGAGCGACTGGTCTTCGTCGGTCGTCTCGTTGGTGCCGTAGGCGAGCACGATCAGGTCGGGCTTGCGACGCGCGACGTTGTCGGCCCAGGTCGGCTCGTGCCAGTCGAGCATGTTGGCGGCGCGGGTGCCCGAGATGCCGAGCGTGTCGACGACGACGCCCGGTTGGTCGCGCTCGGCGGTCACGCCGAAGAGTCGGACCTCGCCGTCGCCGTTAGGTCGGATCTCGAGCGTGTGCGCGCCCTCTTCCAGCGTGATCGCGTGGTAGCCCGGGCCCGGCTGATCGGCCTTCGTGGAGATCGTCGCGTGGCGGTTGCCGTCGACGTAGAGCTTGAACGAGCCGCCGCCTGGCTGCTCGAGGTAGAAGAGCTCGAACTGGCTGGCGGCGACGCCTTCGTAGCGGGGGCTCAGCACGGTCCGGTCGCGCTTGTTGCTGGTGCTGCCCGAGGCGCCGAGCAAGCCGTAGAAGCCGTCCTTGCGAGCGTCGCGGCGCTGGGCGTGCTCGACCGTCCAGCCCTTGCTGTCCTCGATCGTCCAGTCGGTGTAGCGAAACCAGCGGTTGACCCGGGTCAGCGAGAGGAAGCCCGAGCCGCCGTCACCGAAGCGAGCCTGCAAGTAGGCGCGCAGGTAGCCGGGGTAGACGTCGGCTTGCGTATGCGAGGCGCCGTAGATCAGCACCCGGACCTTGCCGTCGTCGTCTCGACCCTCGCGCAGGCCTTCGAGCGCGGCGTGGAAGCGCGCGAGCGGAGCTCCGCTGCGCGGCGTCTCGACCGGGACGTAGAGGCCGAGCGCGTTGCCGTTGCTGCCCGTCTGCGAGCTCCCGACGGTGAGCTGGCCCGACTCGTCGACGTTGAAGCCGGCCGAGCCGGGCAGCGCGAGCAAGAGCTCGTCCTCGAGGCTGCCGACGAGCGTGCCATCGGTCTCGCCCTCGACCGGCTCGAGCGGGGGCGCGAGCGGGCGGCCATCGGCGTCCTCGAACAGCGATTCCTCGCCTAGCAGCGCTCGCTGGGCGTCGAAGCGAGCGGCGAGGGCCTCGGGTGTGAAGGCCGGCAGGACCTCTTCTTCGTCCGCCGCGGCCTTGCTCGGAGCGGCGTTGCCGAAGTCGGCGACGGCGTCGATGTCGGCCTGCTCGCTGGGCTCTTCGGCCTCCTCGGGCGGCTTGCCACACGTCACCACGCCGCAGCCGAGCACGAGCGCCGAGAGCACACCAAAGGTCAGGCTCGGGAGAGAACGGGGTCGTGGACCGACGCGACGGTCCCGCTCTGTCCGTGCCTCGGGCACTGGCAAGGTTGTGTCCGGGCTGGGCGCGGGAGTCAAATTGGAGGCACGGAGGCCACGCAGTGGCCAGAGCCCATGGAGGTCGAGGAGGACGGCCGAAGGCCGCCCGGACTCAAATCGAAGGCAGGGGGGTGGCACACGAGCCGTCCCCGCGGCGGGGCAAAGCTGTTACAAATGTCCGACCCGCGCACTTCGGTCCGCTCGGCGTCGCCGCGAGTGGGTCTTGGTCGCATGCGTGGGCTCGTGACGCTCGCATGTCCCGGCTGCTGCGCTTCCTCGAGACCCTCGGTGCCCTGCTCGCCTTCTGCGGGCAGGTGGCTCGGGCCGCAGTGACGCCGCCGCTCTACGTGGCCGAGACGCTGCGGATCATGAACGTGCTGGTGCTGCGCTGCATCATCCCGGTCAGCCTCGCGGTCGCCCCGGTCGGGGCCGTGATCTCGCTGCAGGGCATCTCGATCTTCAAGCTCTTCGGCGCCGAGCGGATGCTGTCGAGCTTCCTCGGCACGGCGATCTTTCGCGAGTACAGCCCGGCGCTCGCCTCGGTGATGGTCGCGGCGCAGGCCGGCTCGTCGATCGCCGCACGGATCGGCACCATGAAGGTCCGCGGGCA
>CBFGLP010000126.1:0-8822 GCA_965649595.1 uncultured Myxococcales bacterium
CGTTCTTGCTCAGCATCCCGGCGGTCACGGCCGCGACCGGCAAGGAGGCGCTCGAGCTGGCGCTCGCCGACGCGCCACCGAGCTTCGCTCCCGGCCCCTTCGCGCTCGGCTTCGTGGTCAGCTTCGTAGTCGGCCTGCTCGCGCTCGAGCTGCTGCTCAAGATGATCACGAAGACGGGGATGCTGCCCTTCGTGCCCTACCTGGCCCTGCTCGGCACGCTCGCGCTGATCATCGGCGGCTGAAGGTCAGGGGTTGATCGGAGGCTCGGCCCGACAGCGGGTCGGCCCGTGCACGAAGTCGTGCAGGTCGGCGAGCCGAGCTTGGTTGCGCGGGTCGGTCCAAGCTGCGTCGAGCTGCGCGAGCGTGTCTGGCGTGAGGCTCCAGCTCAGCCGCGCGATCTCGTAGGGCTCGAAGCGAAACGCTCGCACGTCGACCCCGGCTCCGCACCACGCGTCGGCGAAGAAGCCGACGTCCCACGAGTTGCGATCGAGCTGCGAGGCATTGCGGACCGAGAGCATGGCCAGCAGCGGACCGAACGCCTCGATCACCCAGCCCGCCAGCGGCTCGCCGCTGCGCTCGGTCGCATCGGTCGTCGCCCGGATCTCGATCACGACCACGCGCTCGAACTTCGGCAAGGGCTGGAGACGGTCGGCCTGTAGCACCCGGTCGAGCCACTGCATCGCCGTGACCACGCCGTAGTTATCGTAGTAGCCGCCGTCGACCAGGTGCTGACCTGCTAGCGAGAGCGCCTCGCAGTCGCTCGCTCGCGCGCCGCTGGATAGCTCCTCGCTGAGCTCGGGCGGCATGCGTGCCGCCGGCAGCACGTAGGGGAAGGTCGCCGAGAGCCGCGCGGCCGTGGTCACGTCGAGATCGAGCTCGTGAACGGGGTACACGATCGCCCCCGGCAGCCAGAGCCCGCCGGCGTCGTCATCGCGATCGTCGAGCCGAAGCGCCGGCCTGCCCTGCCCTCGCCGCTCGGCGAGCGCAGGCACGCGGAGATCGGATGACCCGATCAACACGCGACAGCCGGACTCGATCGCGGTCGCGTTGAAGACGTGCAGCGGACGCTCGCCGAGTCCGACCCCCTGCGCCCATTCGGACAGCTTGGGTGAGCGGCCCGAGCCGAAGCGCGACGCCCAGCTGCGCTCGATCGCGTAGCCACGATCGACCGTGGGGAACAGCCAACGCAGCGTCGGCACGAGGCTGCTCGACAGGTCCGGGAACGCGAGGCCCCAGGCCATCGGCTCGAGCGTCGACTCCTCGATCCGAGCGTGCAGCCGCTCGATCTCCGCGTCGCTCGGGAGCCGGCCTTCGACGTAGCTATCGACCCAGTACATCGCCCCGACCGATCCACCCGACACCGTGCTGACGAGCCCGACCGACTCCATCAACGCGCGACCCCAAGCGTGGCCTTCGTCGTCGCGCGCGGTGGTGATGCCCGCGAGCACGTGCGAGGTCCACACCGCGGCCTGGGCACCGCCACCCGACGCGACCACGACCACGAGCACCGGCTGCTGCTCGTCGGCGTAGCGACGCTCGTTGATGGTCAGCGGATCGCGGAAGCGCTCGGGCTCGCTCTGCGGGTGGACCCGATAGAAGTGGTCATCGCCACCAGTGGCGAGCCGCACGACGAGCCACACCCCGAACAACAGGACGAGCGTGGGGAACCGGAAGAAGTCGAGGAAGAAGCTCAGGCCCGGGAGCACCAAGCCGGTGATGGTCAGGATCACCAGCAGATACGCGAGCGACGGAACGGCCTCGACCAGCGCCCCGCCACGCCAGGGCACCAGCAGCACCCCCGCGCAGACATAGAGGACCGCCGAGACGAGCAGGCCCAGCAGCGCGAAGCCGTGCCCAGCGTCGACGCGATAGCCGTAGCCCTGTCGACGCTCGCGGGTGCGATAGAGGAACTTGCGGTAACGGGCGCGCAGCTTCGGCCAGCGCCGCAGCGCACACTCGATCCACCATAGGGGCGCGAGTCGGACCAAGAGCTTTACCGGCCGACCCAGCCAGAGAAACAAGCGATGGTGGCGAAGCCGCCAGCCGAGCGCGAGCGCTACGCAGACCAGCACGTAGCCGAGCGCCGCGACGAGCGAATACTCGGCGCCGCAGCGCTCCCCCAGCACGATGATCATCGGCAGGGAGAAGAGCGCGAACACGATGCCGTCCATCAGCCAACGCACGCGCACGGCCGCTTTGGCCGGCGAGCCCGGCCTCCCCTCGCTCGCCAGCAAGCGCTCGAGCCAGTCTTCGTTGTCGCGGCAGTTCGCTCCCGGCGGCCCCAGCGGGCGCTCGCTGTCGAAGGGCACACCGACCCGCTCGTCGATCGCCAGGAAGATCAGCTTGCCCGTATACCACTGGCTGGCGATCAGCCACGCCGTAGCGGCACCGACGAACAACGCCTCGCTCGGGCGCTCGAGCACATAGAGGTTGTCGAACAGGATCACCAGCGGCGTGTGGTGCACCAGCGGCAGCAACGAGCCGAGCAGCCCGACGATCAGCGGAAAGCGGAGCAGGATCGTGTAGCGCAGGACTCGACCGCGCCGGACCATGAGCAGCGGCACGAGCACGACGACGATGATGACCAAGGCGCCGGCCAGGAGGCTCAGGCTCACGCAGCGAGCCTAGCAGGCCGACGCCTCGAAGGTGTCGCGGGCGAGCTCGCTCTGCCGCGTGATCACGCTGCCCGAATCAGCTGCCGGTCGAGCGACGCCCTACCGCCACCGCTGACGATCAGCGCGGCGACTATCCCCAGCACCAGCAGGTGGAACTCGAAGCCCTCACCCGCTTGGGCTCCGAACCAGTTCATGAACAAGCCGAACTCGGCGTGCGTGGTCACGATCGCCCCGATCATGATCGCGCCGATGCCCGCGGCCATCACTCGGGTCGCGAGGCCCGCAATCAGCGCGATGGCGCCGATCGACTCGAGCAAGATGATCGCTAGCGCCAGCAGCCAGGGCAGGCCGAGCACGTCGGTGAAGTAGCCCATCGTGCCGGAGAAGCCGAAGCCCCCGAACCAGCCGAGCAGCTTCTGGGCCCCGTGCGGGAGCATCACCGCGCCCACGGTCACGCGCAGGAGCAACGCGGCCAAGCTGGCGTCGGTAGCGATCAGGGCGTGCAAGAACGTCCCAGGCGCGGACGCGGGTGAAGTGGTGGAGATCGAAGCTGACGTGGAAGCGAGCGTGGATGTGTTCATGGCGGGACCCGTGGTGGTCTCGCGCCAGAGTAGCCCTGCACGATTGCAAGCAAATCAGCGAATGTGCAATATTATATTGCATGAGTGCAAGGAAGGCCGAGCGAGGGATCGACCCTGCGAGGTCGGCTGGGAGGCTCGAATGGAGCGAGCTGCAGCTGATGCTGGCGCTGGCCCGCGGCGCCGGGCTAGCCGGCGCGGCCGAGCTGCTCGGGGTCGATCCATCCACGGTCCACCGCCGGATCGGTGCGCTCGAGCAGCGCTTCGGTCACGCGCTGTTCGAACGACATCGACGCGGCGGCTGGCTGGCGACCGCGATGGGTGAGCGCCTGCTCGCGAGCGCGACCCGAATGGAGGAAGAGGTCGCAAGCGCCGAGCGGGCGCTGGCCAGCGAGGACGCGCAGCTCGAGGGCATTGTCCGGCTGACCACCACCGACACGCTCGCGCAGGAGCTCTTGATGCCGATGCTCGCCACCTTGCACGAGCAGCACCCTGGCCTCGCGATCGAGCTGCGCGTGGCCAATCGGCTCTTGCTCTTCGCTCGCGGCGAGACCGAGCTGGCCCTGCGTGGCGGCGCGCGCCCGAACGAGCGCAGCGTCGTCGCCCGCAAGCTGGCCGAGCTCGGTGGGACGGTCTATGGCTCGCGGGCCTGGCTCGAGCGGAACCCTCGACCGCGTCGGCGCAGCGAGCTGAGCGAGCATCGCTTCGTGCTCGGCGACGAGAGCCTCGCCCACATCATCTATAGCGAGCGGGCCGAGGCGCTGCGCGGCTCGACCCCTCCCGCGCTGCGCTGCGACAGCCTGCTCGCCCAGCGAGCCGCCGTCGAGGCCGGGCTCGGCATCGCGGTGCTGCCCTGCTTCTTGGGCGATCGTTCACCGACGCTGGTCCGCTTGTTCGCGCCGGATCCCGAGCTGACCGAGCCGCTGTGGTTGGTGGTGCACGAGGAGCTGCGCCGCGTCGCGCGGGTGCGGGTCGTCGCGGACTTCCTGGCCAACGCGCTCGCCGAGCTCGGCCCCGAGCTGGCTGGCCGGATCTGAATCGAGCTTCGGATCACTCGACCATCTCGACCTCGACCAGGGTGCAAGGCGCGGTGAACGAGGCCGCGAGCGCACCATCGGGCAGCTCGAGCTCGATGAACGCACCGAAGCTGCCCTCGCCCGCTGGAATCACCAAGCCATCGGAGCCGACGCTTCCGGACAGCTCGTGCAGCTCGACGGTGCCGCCGGTCGCGATCTGCTCGAACGCGACCATCTGGTTGCCGTCCTCCCACTCCCACTGGACCTCGACGTGAACCGCGTCGGCCGCGATCGCGGCGCCCTCGGTCACGACCGGGACAACCGCGAGCGCCGAGCCGACCGGGCTGCTCGAAAAGTCGTGATTATAGAGCTCGAGCTCGTAGCGGCGCTCGACCCCGTCGATGACCACCAGGAAGCTGACCTCCAGCTCCTTCAGTCGGCCTTGGGTCCAAGTCGCGCTGTCGTTGGGATCAGGGACCTCGTACTCGCGCTTGCAAGTGACGCCCTCGGCGTCGGCCACGACGTCGACCCGCTCACCATCGGCCTCGCCGTGCATCTCGCCGTGTGGCTCGGCGCCCAGCCACTCGCTGACCGTCACCGGCTCTGCCTCGGTAGCGCAAGCGACAAGCACGATCAGCGGCAGGACCAACGAGATGCGGGCGAGCGTGGACATGGCCTCGGGCACCAAGCATAAAAGCGTCCAAGTGGCCGCGCGTGACGAGCTGGTAATCATCGAATGACGGTCGAGTGACTCGCGGCCCCGCTTGCACATGCAAAGCCACTATGCGAAGCGACCTGTCATGACGCTCTGGAACTCGCGCTCGCAGGCCATGTTGACGCTGATCGCATGCAGCTGCGCCTGCTCGGATTTCGGCGCGCGTGACGACCAGGGCTCGGACAAAGACGCCGAATCGAAGGTGGCGTTCGGTGTCGCGGCGCGGGCGGAGACCGAGCCGTCGCAGGGTGATCCGGACGACACGGCGATCTGGCGCGACGTCAACGATCCGAGCCGCAGCCTGATCGTCGCAACCGACAAGAGCGGCGGAATTCAGCTCTATGCGCTCGATGGCACGCTAATCCAGGATCGCCGCGACGGCGTGATGAACAACGTCGACCTACGCGAGGGCGTCGAGCTCGGCGCCGAGCGGGGTACGGGGGTGCTGATCGCGACCAGCAACCGGACGACCGACACGATCGACCTCTACACGATCGACCCGAGCGCGCGGCTGCTCGTGCCCCTCGCCGCGTTCGCCAGCGACATCGGCGAGCCCTACGGCTTGTGCATGTACCGCTCTCCGCTCGCTGGTCGGGTGTACGTGCTCATCGACGACAAGCAAGGAGCGATCGCCCAGTACGAGGTCGTGGTCGAGCAAGGCGAGCTCGCGCTGGTGCTGCGGCGCGAGCTGAGCCTCGCAGGCCAGCTCGAGGGCTGCGTCGCCGACGACGAGCTGGCGCGGCTCTACGTCGGCGAGGAGGATCTTGGCGTCTGGCGCTTCGACGCCGAGCCCGAGGGCAGCGCGAGCGGGACCTTGATCCACGACGTCTCGGATCCCTACTTGGTCGCCGACGTCGAGGGCTTGACGATCTACTACGCCGCGGACGGAGCCGGCTACCTGATCGTCTCGAGCCAGGGCTCGAACAGCTACGCAGTGTTCGAGCGCGGAGCCGACAACGCGTTCCTGACCAGCTTTCGCATCATCGCAGGCACGCTCGATGCCGCCGTCGAGACCGACGGGATCGAGATCACCAACGCTCCGCTCGGCCCGCTGTGGCCGGACGGTCTGTTCATCGTCCAAGACGACCACAACGAGGGCTTCTCCCGCAATTTCAAGCTGGTCTCGTGGGCAGACGTGGTCGCGGCCGCGGACGTGGAGCTCGTGCTCGACCGCGAGTTCGTGCGCGAGTGATCGAGCGCGCGCTCAGTCCCAGGGCACGAGCTGGTCGCCCTGACGCTGCCAGTCGGCACACCGCGCCCCACCGACCCAACCACGCGGCCGCCCCCACGCGGGCCCACGCCCGTCGAGCACCGCGAGCCCGCGGGCGCTCGCGCGGACGATCGGGCGCCGCAGCGCCTCACCCTCGATCGGGATTGGCTCACCGAGCTCGAGCAGGTCTCGCTCGGCCATCCAGCGCAGACGAACGAACACCTGCAGATCGCCGAACCCGAGCCACCGCAGGCCCGGGTCGTCATGGATCGCGTGAAAGATCGCGATCGGTGACATCGCCTCGCCCCGCTCACGCAGCAGCTCGAGCACCTTGGCCTCGAGCTCGGTCAGCCGACGGGCGTCGGCGAACAAGCGGCGTCGATCGATCTGCATGCCGTGGATCAGCTCGTTGATCCACGGCCCCTCGCGCAGCTCGAGCCCCCTCGGCCCCTCGGGTGCCGAGGGGAACGTGTCGAACGCCCGCGCGTCCGAGTCGGCCCAGGCCCGCCAGGCCAGCCGGGCCAGCTCGCGCTCGTCCGCGGTGCAGGGGCGCCGGAGCTCGAACGCGTCGGCCAGCGCCTGCGGATCGATCGTCAGGCTCTCGGGGTGCACCACGCTGACCTTCGCACCGGCGAGCCGGCCGACGCTGGTCCGCCCGAGCAGGTCGAGCAGGTGGATCTCGCAGAACAGGTCGCGCTCGAACCACAGCACCAGCTCGAGCGTGGGCCCGGCCTCCTGGGCCAGCGCCGCGAGGGTCTGCTCGCGCCGCTTGAAGTCCTCGAAGTAGACCTCGGTGGGCACGCCCATCTCGCTGGCCAGCCAGACCGCCCGGGCGCTGCCGATCGACGGGCGGCTCATGTCGACCGCGACCGGACCATCGATCAGCGCCTCGCGCCAGACCAGGAAGTCACCGACGAGGCCGGACGCCACGAAGCGATCGGCCATCGCGTCACCGTTGAGCACGTGGTGGACGTGCGGCATGACCCGGAGGATAGCGAAGCCGCGCTGGTTGGCTCGTGCGTCAGTGCAAAGGTCGCGAGATCACCCGCGCCGCCGGACCGACTCGCTCGACCCGACCAGTCCCGGGCACGCCCGCGAGCGTGAAGCTCTCGTCGAGGATCTCGAGCAGCGCCTTGGCCCGAGACTGATCGTCGCTGAGCGCAAAGGTAGTTGGACCCGCGCCGCTGATCGTGCACGCGAGCGCGCCGGCTTCGAGCGCGGCCGCCTTCGCGTCGAGGAACCCGGGGATCAGCCCCGCTCGCGCGGGCTCGACCAGATCGTCGACGATCGACTCGCCGAGCATGGCCAGGTCGCCTTCGTGAAGGGCATGGACGAGCAAGCCGAGCCGCGCGGCTTGGCGGACCACCGCGTCGAGCCCGACCTGACGCGGCAGCACGGCGCGAGCGGTCGCGGTCGCGACCTCGCAGCCTGGCGTGTACACGGTGACCCACAGCTTGTCGGGCACGGGCAGCGAGACCACCCGCAGCGGAGCGACGGCGGCGATCAGCACGATCCCGCCGAGCAGCGCGGGCGCGACGTTGTCGGGGTGCGGGCTGCCACAGGCGATCTGCTCGCCGACTCGGGCAGCGTCGATCAAGGTCTCGCGTGCGACGGTCAGCTCGAGCGCGGCGACGCTGGCGACCAAGGCCGCGCACGCACTCGCCCCGCTCGACCCGAGCCCGCTGCCGAGCGGCAGCCCTTTGAACAGCTCGAGCTCGACGCCCAAGTGCTGCGCGCCGAGCTGCTCGAGCAGCGCGCTCACGGCCACACAGGCGGTGTTGCGCGCGGGGTCGAGCGGCAGCCGACCATTGTCGCCTTCGATCCTGGTCAGCACGACGCCTGGTTGATCGCGCCGCCGCGCTCGCACGGTGTCGCCGGGGCCATGCAGCGCGAGGCCCAGGCAGTCGAAGCCCGGGCCCAGGTTGGAGACGGTCGCGGGCGCGTAGGCTTCTACCCAAGGGTGTGGGCGGCTCATGGCCGGAGCCTACCTCGGCGGAGGCTACCTTCGCAGCGCGTCTTCGATGTACTGCTCGACCTCGCCGCCCCACAGCAGGGGCGAGACGAACCGACCGTCGACGTACACCGCTGGCGTCCCCTGGATCTGGATCGCGTCACCGATCGCCTTGTCCTTGGCGACCGCTAGCTTGGCGGCCTCGCTGGCCATGTCGGTCTTCCACTTGGCCACGTCGAGCCCGGAGATCTGCGAGGCGTAGCGCTCGAGGTCCTCGTCCTCGAGCTGGGTCTGGTGATCGAAGATCAGATCGTGCATCTCCCAGAACTTGCCCTGCATGTGCGCGGCCTCGGCCGCGATCGCGGCCACCTCGGCGCGGGTGTGCATGCGGGACAGCGGGTAGTGCTTGAACACCAGCTTGGCTTGGCCGCGGTACTGCTGGACGGACTTACGCAGCAGCGGCGCCTCCAGCTTGCAGTGCGGGCACTGGAAGTCGGCGAACACGACCACGGTGACCGGCGCGCGCTCGTTGCCGTAGACCGGCCGCCCCTCGGTCGGGATGTCTTGCGGGGTCAGGGCCGCGACGACCTGATCGACCTCGAGCTTGATGTCCGAGGGCGTGGCCCCACCGCCCAGGCGATCGGCGATGAACTGAGCGACCAGCAGCGAGTTGCGGCAGTCGGCGTCGTCGCGCAGCGAGGTCGCCAGAGAGTGCGGCTTGTCGCACGCGCTCGGCT
>CBFGLP010000127.1:0-1644 GCA_965649595.1 uncultured Myxococcales bacterium
TAGGGAGCGGGGTACTCGGCGACCTCGGCGGGGCAGACCTTCTTGGTCGGGTCTTCGGCTTCCGGGCCCTTGTCGCCCTTGTCGCCCTTATCACCCTTGTCTCCCTTGTCTCCCTTCTTGCCCTTGTCTCCCTTGTCTCCCTTGTCGCCAGCGTCGGCGGTGGCGTTGCCGCTGTCCGGCGGAGTCGTGCCGTCGGGCTTCGACTTGCCGTCGCAGCCAGCGACGAGAACCAGAGAAAGGACCAGCGAACTGATGACGGCAGAGCGAATCACGGGTTGGCGTCTCCTGGGGTCGGCGCATTCTTGCCAGGGAAAGGGCCCGAATTCAACCGGGCACGGCCTTCCAAAAGGACGCTCCACACGCCCGCCTGACGGCGCCGTTGCGACAGGGGGCGAGGGGGAGCCAGCCGCCGAACGCAAGGGATCGGGGGCGGGCTTCTACTCGAGACGAAGGGACTCAACTTCCCGGCGGGTGCCACTGCACCGCACCCTCGGGCAGGAAGTAGACCAAGTTCATCCGCGCGCCAGTGACGGTCGGGACGTGACGGCTGCCCGGGGGAAGGAAGATCCATCCGGGCGCTCGCGCCTCGAATTGGCAGGTATCTGGATCCGAATTCAGCCCGCGTGGGGTCGAGGGAAAGCCGAGCGTGACCTCGCCCTTCGGATGGGTGTGCTCGAGCGCCGCGCCGATCATGCTCACGACGTCGACCGAGAAGCCGAAGGTGGCGGGGCTGGGCTTGGCGACGCGGGAGAAGCGGGACTGGGGCTCACCACGATCGCAGAGCCAGCCTTCGTCGATGCCGCGCTGGATCTCGCGCCCGATCGCTTGCACGGCCTCGGCGCGCCACGGGAATTCCTGCTCGAGCAGGGCCTCGAGCTCGCGCACCTGCTCGGGGGTGGTGCGTCCACCGGGCTGAAGGGCAGCAAGCCGAGCGAGGATCGGCTGGAGCAGCGCGAGCAAGGGATCGGTCGAGGTGGTGCTCGGCATGACGATGACGACTCAGAGGGCCGGCGGGGTCCAGAGGCTACCATCGAGCTCGACGCCCTCGGCGGTGACTCGCAGCGTGCGGACGTGCGGGAGCGCGGGGGCGACGAGATCGGGGCTGGCCGTGGGCATTGGTGACGCGGCGTCCTCGGATACGGCGAGCAGCGCCTCGCCCTGAAACACGGCGCGGACCGGAGCCGGGGACAGCTCGCTCAGGATGACGCCCGGCTGTGGAGCGTCGGGGGTGGGCGCGCCGTGCCCGGCCGAGCGGAGCCACGCGAGCACGCGGGCGCCTTGACCGATGGTCGTGAGCGCCATCCGCTGATCGGGCAGCACGAGCACGTCGAAAGGGAAGCGGTCGGGGCTACCGAGGCCAATGCGCGCGTCGAGGTCGGCGCGCAGCATCACGCCCCAGTGCTGGAGCATGCGCGCGCTGGCGAGCTCGGGCGCGCAGCTCGACGACCACAGCCACGCGATCTCGCCGGTCGGGCTGTGGACCTCGACGAGCTCGGCGGGGGTGAGGCCGATGCGTGCGAGCATGGCCGCGAGCACGTCGACTTGCAGGCTGGCGTTGTCGAACGAGAGGGCGATGCGGATCGGGAGGCGGTCGCGGCCGCGTGCTCGATTAGCGTGCGCAGGTGGGGGAGGGCGGCGCGGAGC
>CBFGLP010000128.1:0-1713 GCA_965649595.1 uncultured Myxococcales bacterium
CGAACATGCCGCGCCAACGCTTCTCCAGCGGCTGCTCCCAGAGTGGGGCGCTGAAGTGATCGTCGTACTCGGCGTAGCCGCCCCAGGCGTTGTTAACCACGAGGTCGAGCCGGCCTCGCTCGCGGCCGATGCGGTCAACAACGCCTGGGGCGGCTACGCCGAGTACGACGATCACTTCAGCGCCCCACTCTGGGAGCAGCCGCTGGAGAAGCGTTGGCGCGGCATGTTCGAGGCCGGGCTGTGGGCGCACATGTTGACCAGCGCGCACGCCTGCCGGCTGATGGTCCCGCGCGGCGCCGGGTTGATCGTGTCGACGCTCGCGTGGGACCGCGGCAAGTTCCTCGGCTCGGTGCCCTACGACGTGGCCAAGCACGCGACCGCGCGCTTCATCCACGACCTCGCGCTCGAGCTGCGCGAGCATCGAGTCGGGGCGCTCGCGGTCGCGCCGGGCTTCGTTCGAACCGAGGCCGTCCTCGCTGCCCCACCCGAGCAGTGGCCAGGGGGCGTCCGCGATCTCGCACGCACGGAATCGCCCGAGTACGTCGGCCGCGGCATCGCCAAGCTCGCAGCCGATCCCCAGGTCCTGGAGCGCAGCGGCGCTGTCGTGCTCGCTGGCCACTTGGCCGCGGAGTATGGATTCGAGGACATCGACGGTCGACGGATCCCTCCCTTCGAGATCGACTAGCCGCACCTGGGGCATTTCGCTTCAGCCCGCCCGGACGGCTTCAGACCCGCTCGTATTGTCTTCGTCAGCCCCACGGGACTGAATTGAGCCATTTTTATTGACACTCTCGAAGTGTCACCATTGTCGCGCAAACCTGCGTCAGCTGGCCCAACCCCGCGTAGCAAAGCGCCGCAACGCTGGTGAATCCTGCAGTCACGTCGGACGTGACGTCACTATCACGACACTCTGTAAGATATGCATATCATAGGGTGCGCATCTGCTATGGTGCGGCCGTGGGACACGTGGAGCGGACGCTCGCCGAAGCGCTCGAGCGCAGCGATAGCTCGCTCAGCCGCCCACGGCTGAGCAACGCCCCGCTGACTGACGAGCCCTGCGAGCTCGGCCCCGGCATGCAGGTCGGCCGCTACGCGATCCTCGAGCGGGTCGGCGCGGGCAGCATGGGCGTCGTCCATGCCGCCTACGATCCCGAGCTCGATCGCAAGGTCGCGCTCAAGCTCCTGCACGCGCAGAGGCAGAGCGAGTCCGGTCGCGCGCGGCTGCTTCGAGAGGCGCAAGCGCTCGCTCGGCTCGGGCACCCCAACGTCACCACCGTCCACGACGTCGGCGAGTTCGCCGGCCAGATCTACATCGTCATGGAGTTCGTCGAGGGCCTGACCCTCCGCGCTTGGCTGGCGACTCCCCGCTCGTGGCGGGCGATCCTCGACGTGTTCAGCCAGGCCGGACAGGGGCTCGCGGCTGCCCATGCGGCTGGGCTCGTTCACCGCGACTTCAAGCCTGCCAACGTGATGGTCGGCCGCGACGGTCGCACGCGCGTGACCGACTTCGGGCTCGCCCGTGCGCTGAGCTCATCGGGGCGGTCATCCGGGGCAGAACAATCCAGTCGACCGCCGGCAACCGAGCAGACGCGGCTTAGCGCCCTCGCACCGACCGAGTCGAGCTCACCGAGCGCGGAGGGGTCGTCGAGCCGCGACTCGTCGAGCCGCGCCCGCGGGCTCGACAAGCTGCGTACGACCGGCAGCAGCGACGCA
>CBFGLP010000129.1:0-3048 GCA_965649595.1 uncultured Myxococcales bacterium
AGTCGCCGACTCCCCATGGTCGACGACCATCGAGGATCCCGAGCGCGGTCGCGTTCGCCTGGTCGGCGGCCTCTCGGATCCGCATCGCTCGTCACATCTGGTGCTGCTCGTCCATGGTCTTGGAGGAGACGCCGACAGCCCCTATGTGCGCGAGGCCGTGGGCGCCGTGCACAATGCAGGCTTCGCGGCGCTGCGCCTGTCGATGCGAGGCGCTGGATCGAGCACCCCGGACTTTTATCACGCTGGTTTGTTCAGCGACCTCGCGGCGGCGCTCCGCGATCCCTCGCTCGACCGCTTCGAGCGGATCAGCGTGATCGGCTTTTCGCTCGGCGGTCACATCTCGCTCCACCTCGCACGCGCGGGCAACCATGAAGAGCAGGCAGAGCGACTGGCGAGCGTGGTCGCGATCTGCTCGCCCCTCGACCTCGGACCCAACGCGCTCGTGCTCGACGCTCCGCAGACCTGGGCGTACCGCCGACACATCCTCGGCGGGCTCGAGCGGATCCACGAGCGCTCGGCCGGAAGGCGCGAGCGCTTCTCGACGATCCGCGAGTGGGACGAGCGAGTGGTCGTGCCACGCTGGGGCTTTTCCAGCGCGGACGAGTACTGGGCATCACAGAGCGTCGGGCCGCGCTTGCGCGAGCTCGCCGTGCCGGCGCTCTACGTGGGCTCGCCGGGAGATCCGATCGTACCCGGCAGGATCGCACGACCGCACCTCGAGCGAGCGCGGGATCGCGTCGAGGTGCGCTGGGTCGAGCGAGGTGGGCACGTCGGTTTTCCACCCACGGCCGACCTCGGGATGGGGGGCGAGCTGGGCGTGATGCCGCAGGTGCTTCGCTGGATGGCCAAGGTCACGACGAAGTAGAGCGCGGCCTTGGCTAGCGCCGCTGCTCTTCATCGTCCGCGGGCGCCTTCTTGTCGACGTCCCGAGGCTCCGTCGACGGCCGCTCCGACTCGGGCTCGACCATCGTGCCCGGCTCGGCAGTCGTCCCCTGCCCCGCCGCACCTGGTTGTCCGGTCCCCTCTCCCGCTGCGCCTGGTTGCTCGACGGTCCCCTCCGGCGTCGGAGCCCCCGCCTCACCCGGAGCCCCAGTGGCGCCGGGCTGGCCCGGCACGCCTGCGTTCGGGTTCGCCTCGATGATGAAGGGCGGCTTTTGCCGGGCCGGGAAGAAGCCCGCCAGCGCATCGACGCCCCACTGCGGCTGCGCGAGCGGGATCATGTTCTGTCGTCGCTGCCGAGCCTCGGCGGTGTCGAGCTCCATCGCCCGATCCCGCGCCTCGATCATCCCCGCCTGCGCCTCACCGTCGGCGTTGAACGACCAGGCCAGCTGCGGCTCACCGAGCGGCATCGTGTCGGCGGTGGCTCCGAACCCGCCCGTGTTCCACAGGTGGTAGGTCTTGCCGTAGCTGTTCATCTTGCTGCGCATCAGATCGTCCTCGGCGTCGGGGGTGAGCCCCGGAGCGCGCAGCTGGCCCGAGAGGATCTCGTAGTTGTGCGGGTGCCAGAGCCGCTTCTCCTCGGCGGACAAGGTCTCGAACATCTTCCCGGAAATGATGTATTCGATCCCGTTCAGGTTGGCGTTCTCGGTGTTCGCGTCGAAGAGCACGCATTGGGCGAAGTCTTCGTTGACCTGCCGACAATAATGGTGCGCCTCCATTTGATGCATCGGGTTGCTGGCGTGAGGATGGAACGCGACCAGGTAGACGTCGAACTCACCGGGCGGGGTGGCCTTTTGCGCAACCTTGGCGCCCGCTTCGATGTCTTCCGTCTTCTCGGTCGGTTCGCGACCCTCGGGTTCGACCTTAGGCGCGCGCTCCTCTTCGGGCACGCAAGCGGCAACGACGGTCAGCAGGATTGTCGCGATGGGAACGAGCTTGGCATCAATCGTCATATTTGCCCCGTGTGCGGCGGGGTTTTGCAAGCGCGATTCCAGGTTACGCTTGCGACCCTCGAGCAATATTCGCTGGGTTTTCGTGAATGAGCGTGTGACGCAGCGACACTGTGAGCGGCCGCGGCTCAGGGCGTGATGAGTCGCAGGGTCGACGACCGCACAGCCGCTCGCCCCGTGAGGCCGCAGGGTCATCCACACGTGCTCGGCTTGGCGCTCGGAGGCATGGACGCCAGCGACACTGTCGCGTCGCCGATCGTCACGCGTGGCGTGACCTCGAGCGATGCGAAGGGCCCCTAATACGACGCCATCATGTCACAATAGATGTTCTCACCCATCTCGGTGCCGAGCATCCCCACATAGCGCTCGAAGAACCCCACGCGATCCTCGACCTTGTCGTTGGTCGGCTGATTGCACTCGAGCCCGCCATTGATGATGTTGGTCGTCATCCCGAACCCCGGCAGCCGCCCGAGCGCCTCGTCCTGGGCCGAGGGTTGCCAGTTACCAGCCATCACGTCATGGGCCGAGGGTTTTGGCGATTGCTCGGTCATCCAGAACCACAGCGCGGTCTGGATCGCCAGCTTGCTGTCGGTCGAGACCAGGTCGGGGTCGCTCAACACGTCGACCCCGACCGCCTCGCCGAACTGACCATAATTGTAATTCCAGCTCAATTGAATGGCGCCCCGACCATGATAGGTCTTGCCCGGCGCGCAGGGATATTGTGCGTTGTTGGGGTCGCAATATTGCGGGCAGGCGTTGTTCTGGCAGCCGACCTCCTCGATGAAGCAGAGCCCCCACGCATAGGGGCCGTCCGGTGCGGCCGGCCAGCCGCCAGTCGTCTCATGGGAGATCTGCGCGAGGAAGGCCGCCAGCTCGCGCCGCCGCGTCGCGTCGTCCCCTTCGCAGGTGAAGGTTGGGAAGTCGGCGGCCGCGTCGAGCAGGCCCTGCAAGGTGTAGATCGAGCCGGAGCAGGCGGGATCGTCCTCGTGCAAGAACATCGCGTCCCACAAGGCTTGATCGATCAGGTCGGCGAGCTCGCAGTCGCCAGGATCACCGTCGCCGTCCCCCGTGGTCGGTTCGCCGTCCCCATCCCCGTCTCCTGTCGAATCACCATCGCCGTCCCCATCCCCGGTCGTAGGGTCGCCGTCGCCGTCGCCAT
>CBFGLP010000130.1:0-7626 GCA_965649595.1 uncultured Myxococcales bacterium
GAACCTTCGCTACATCGCCAAGAGCTTGCTGCACGTGCCGGAGCCGAGCTCCGAGCAGGATCGTGCGTACTGGCAGCGCTGGCGGGCGTGGATGGCTGCGCTGCCCCGCGAGCGCGAGGGCTTCGTCGGCCCGCCCGGGCCGAAGGGCTCGAACAAGATCACGCTGCTCGGCGACTCGCCGGTCGGGCTCGGCTCGTAGATGGCCTCGACGGCCTCGAGCTGCTGCTCGGCGTCGATGTCCGAGGCCGGGCCGAGGCCATGTGCCGCGACGATCAGCAGCGCGAGCGCGAGCCCACCAACCCACGCCGCAGCGCCGTGCTCGGTCGTGTGGTAGAGCCGAGCCAGCACGATCGCTACCGCCCCGATCGCACACCCGAGCACGAGCGCGCGCGGGAGCCCGTGCGGCCAGTAGCCATCGCGGGCGAGCGGCCAGAGCAGGTCGCCGACCGGGTTGCCGCCGGGGATCAGGTGCGGGAACCAGTTCGCGGCCAGGGCTTGCAGCACGAACGAGCTGCCGAACAGGCCGAGCACCAGCGCGAAGCCGAGCCCGCGTCGCTCGCCGCGGCGCGACAGCTGCGAGACCAGCTCGGTCAGGCCGGGGAGGGCGAGCGGCATCGCCAGCACGAAGTAGCGCGGCCCGACCCGCCAGCCGCCGCCTTGCTCGAGGCCGAGCAGCACGACGAAGAGCGAGAGCCCGACCGCGGCGAACAGGCCATGCCGTGCGCGCTCGTGAGGATCGTCGGAGCGAAGGGCCGTCCACGCGCCAGCGAGCAGGCCGAGCAGCACCAGCGGAGCCCAGACCAGGAGGCCTCCCCAAGGCGAGAGCAAGTGCTCCCACACGCTCTCGAGCGTGGGCACCTGCAGGCCGAGCAGCCCGCGTCCGTGGATCTCGGCGAACTCTTCCCGCACGACCGCGTGGTAGCCGGTCGTCCACACGCTGCCGAACACCACGCGGTGGTAGAGCGCGAGAGCGGCGATCGGCAGCGTCGCCCCGACCAGCGCGGCCGCGATCACGTCGAGCTTGTTGCGGTAGTGCCAGATCAACCACGCCGCGATCGCCGGGCCTGCGAACACCGCCGTGTACTCGACCGCCACCGCGGCGCCGCACGAGAGCCCGCCGAGCCCGGCTCGCAGCCAGCCGAAGGGGCGGCGAGCGGGCGCGAGCGCGACCAGCCCGAGGCCGAGCAGCGCGGCGGCGAGCGAGTGGCCGAACAAGAGCTTCGCGTTCGCCCACGCGGGGGTCGCCAGCAGCCACGAGACCAGCGAGAAGTCGACGTGGGCCGGGCGAGCATCGCTCGCGCGCCCGAGCTGCTCGCGCTGCCGCTGCCAGAGCACGAACGCGAGCAGGCAGGTCGGGAGCAAGGCCCCCAGCGCTCGTGACCAATGCGTGTAGCTGCGGCGATCGAGCGGCTCGCCACGGCTCGCTCGCCAGCCCTTCGACGCCACGTACGCCACGCTCGCGACCAGCGTCGCCCCCGGAGGCTTGTTGGGCACCAAGCCGCCGTCTTGCGCCCGCGCGACGTCGGGCCCGAGCGCGAGCTTGGTCTGCGCTGCGATCTCGTCGAGGCGCACGCCCCCTCGCTCGACTAGCGCGATCGCGGCGAGCAGCCGCGGTCGCTCGTTGGCGTCGAGCATCCGCTCGAAGTAAGGCCAGCTCCCGCCGAGCGCGACGAGCAAGCAGAGCGCGAGCAGCAGTATCGACCTGCGCTCGGTCGTGTCGAAACGATCCACGTGTGCGCCGCTGGTCCGGGACGGCTCTTCGAGATCGTGCGGCGCCGGCATGGACGACGCGAGTATGCCCGACTGTGCATCGCCGAATCGCGAGCATCTACGCGCGCGACTGCTACCCCCGAGACGCCGAACTCCCATGCGCGCGAACTCGGACTCCACATCGACCGGAGCTCGGCGATCGGCCGCTCGGGTGTGGGCGTGGCTGGTCCTTGCGCTCGCACTGACCGCCTGCGCCAAGCGGGCGACGACCGAGCAGCTTCGCGGGACCGAGTACTCGATCCGCGAGGTCGAGATCATCGGCAACCATCGCTTCGACGACGACGAGCTCCACCCTTACCTCGAGCTGCGACCGAACCAGTGGTTCCCGCTGCCGCGCAAGCACTGGTTCTATCCGGGGCTGATCCCGGTCGATCAGCGCCGAATCGTCGAACTCTACCACGCCTACGGTTACTACGACGCGCGCGTGCTCGACGTGCGCGTGGTGACGCTCGAGCGCAAGCACAAGGTCGAGATCACGATCGTGCTCGACGAAGGCGAGGTCACGACCGTCGAGGAAGTGACGGTGCGGTTCCCCGAAGGAGCGCCCCAAGAGCCGCCCGCGTCGATCGAGCGTAGCGATCCCCTGGCTCGCGCGCTGCGACGCTCGCTCCGCCGCCGGCCCGACACCGATCCGAACGCGCTGGCCAAGTACGTCCGGCTCGCCCGCGGCGACGCCTTCGAGGTCCCGATCATGGAAGCGTCGGCGCGAGCGATCGCGGACGCGCTGCGCCGGGCTGGCCACCCCTTCGCGGAGGTGGTCCCGCACGCGGAGGTCGATCCGGTCCGCCGCCGAGCGCGGGTGGAATTCGAGGTTCGACCCGGACCGCTGCTCACGATTGGGGCGATCGAGTGGCTGGGCAGCGAGAACGTGCCAGAGCGCGCGGTTCGGTACGAGCTCGATTGGGCCGAGGGGCGGCTCTATTCACCGGCTCTGCTGGAGCGGATCGAGCGGCGCGTCTATGGCCTAGGGGTGTTCGCGACGGTCAGCGTCCAGCCGGAGGCGCCGCAGGAGTGGCGGAGCCGGCACGCAGGCGAGCCGGGCGCGGGCTCCGTCAGCCCGTCCGAGCCGAGGGGCACCGAGGAGCAGCTCGGCGATCTGGCCCTGACCGTGCGCACGCAGGACGCCGACCCGCAGCGCGTGCGCCTGGGCGTCGAGCTGGGCTTCGAGCCGAACCGCTGGGAGCAGCGGGTCAGCGCCCGCTACTCGCACGACAACCTGTTTCGCGCGCTCTATCGCGTGTCCCTGACCGGCCGGGTTGGCTATGCGGAGATGCCCAATACGTTCAATCCGCTCGAGCATGGGCCGGTCGCGCGCCTCGAGCTCCACGGCCAAAAACAACACCTGCTCTGGCGCGGATTGATATGGACGGTCGATCCAACCTTCGAGCTGGGGATTCAGCAGGGCTATCAATTCTGGGAGGCGCGGCATCGCTTCGGGCTCTCGCGCTTCTTCACGCGCTGGGTTCAGCTCGGCGTCGCGCACGAGGTCAGCTATGTCGACTTCTTCAACGTCTCGCCGACGCTCGATCGCTCGGAGACCCAGCTCGGGCTCGACTTTCGTGATCCTTACATTCTCAGCTTGATCGAGATCTCGGCGACGATCTGGGCGGTCGACCAGATCGTTACCCCCAGCAATGGCGTGGTGCTCGCCAATCGTTATCTGGTCGCCGGCGGAGGATTGGGTGGTCACTTCGATTATCACGAGGTCGAGCCAACCCTGCGATTGTATTGGCGGCCGCACGAGCGGGTGCAGCTGGCCGCGCGGCTGCGGGTCGGGCTGATCTTTCCCTATGGCGCTTCTCCGGGCGCCCCGATCGATCGTCGCCGTTACCTCGGTGGCGCGGATACGGTGCGCGGCTGGGGCCTGCGCCGGCTCGCGCCGCGGATCACCGATTGCGAGCCGGGCGAGCAGTACACGCAAGACGACTGCGAGTCGATCCCGGTCGGCGGCAATACATCCGTGCTGGGCAATTTCGAGGTGCGCGTGCGAGCCTGGCGGGACCTGTGGGCGGCGGTGTTCGTCGATGGCGGCGACGTGCAGCCGGGCGTGATGGAATATCATCCGCAGCAGTGGAACTACAGCTCGGGGTTCGGCCTGCGCTATGCGAGCCCGGTCGGTAAATTTCGCCTGGATATCGGCTTTCGCCTCAACGACACCGTGCTCGGCCACGGCGAGCCGATCTGGGCCCTGCACCTCGGCCTCGGAGAAAGTTTTTAATTGCTCATGGCGAGGCGGGATCGAGCGAAGACGCGAACCGGGCGAGTCCTGCTCGGCATATTGCGTTGGCTCGTCGTGCTGCTCGGGCTGATCATCGCATTGCTGCTGGTGATCGTGCTCGTGCCGCCAGCCTCACAATGGGTGATCGGCGAGGCGCTGCGGCGTTGGGATAATGCAATGCCGGGCTCCGTGGCGTGGGGATCGATCGAGGGGAGCCTGGCAGCGGGGCTGCGAATCACGCAGATCGATCTGCACGACGCCGATGAATCGCCGCTCGTCAGCGTGGGATCATTGGCGGTCGACGTGGGATGGCTGGCGCTGTTCACCGGCCGAGCCGAGGTGGAGGTGCTCGCGCTGGACGAGGTCACGGTCCACATCGGCGGGGATTGGCAGGACTTGGCACCCGAGCGGGAGGAGCCCAAGCCACCCAGCGAAGGATATGGGCCAGATCTGCCGGTCGAGATCGTGGTCGACGCGCTGACCTTGTCGGACGTGCAGGTGTGGAGGCCTGCGCAGGGTGACGCGGGCGAGCGCGAGCGGCTGGAGCTCTTGGTCGCCGTCGACACGCTGCGGGCGCAGGCGAGCGGAGCGGGGCGTGAAGCAAAGAGCGCGGTGACGATCGAGGGGATCGATTTTCCGATCGCGGGGATCGAGCGCGCGAGCGTGCGCGTGGCCGCTCACTGGATCGAGCCGCTGGTCGAGGTGACCGAGCTTTCGGTCTCGCTGCCGCAGGGCGAGCTCGAGTCGCGCGGGCCGATCCGGCTCGACGTGAGCACGATGCTCGGCGAGGGTGCGGTCGAGCTGCGCGCCAACGTCGAGTCGCTGCGGCCCGAGCTCGAGCAGGTGCTCTCCCGCGTGCCTGAGCGCATGATCGCGGTGATCGAGGCGGAAGGTGGGCCGGGCTTCGCGTTCGCCGATCTCCGCGTGGACCTCGGGGACGTCGGCGAGCTGCGGGCGTGGGTCCGAGGCTCGCCCACGCTGGCGCGCGACGCAGGCGGGCTCGCGCTCGTCATCGAAGGCGAGCTCTCGGGCGGGACCTTGGTCCAGGGGCAGCCACCGATCGACGTGCTCGCGCAGGCGCGGGCGAGCGTGGGCGAGGGGCCCTGGCTGCGAGCAGAGCTCGAGGCATGGGTGAGCGAGCGTCTGCACGGCGAGCGCTTGGCGATCGCGGCGAGGGCAAAGCTCGACGAGCCGCCCTCGGGCGGATCGATCGAGTCGCTCCGCGGGCACGCGGAGGTCGAGGTCGCCGGGCTCGGTGTGGATCTGCGGGCGCGGGCCGACGCACGCGAGCAGCTCGACGCCCGCGCCGAGCTGAGGCTCGCCGAGCTCGGACGACCGCTGCCAATCGTCGCGTCCTTGGCCCCGCTCCCGCCCGCGCTCGCGCAGCTGCGTGGGTCGTTGCAGGCGTCCGTGAGCTGCCGGGCGCTGCTCGACGAGGCCGGACGATGCAACCTCGACGGCCGCCTCGCCGGTGTTCGCATGCAGCAGCTCGGGCTCGACGCGGCCACGCTGCGCGGGCACGTTCATCCGCAGGCGAGCCCGCTCGCGTTCGCGGCCTCGCTCGCGGCGAGCGGGCTCGAGCTCGCTCCGCAGATCCGGGTGGACGCGCTCGAGGCCAGCGCCGCGGGGACGCCCCAGTCGATCGTGCTCGACGTCGAGGCCGACGACCCGCGCGCGGAGCTCGAGCTGCAGGCCCGGCTCGGGCTGGGCGAGCGGACGGTGATCGATCTGCGCCAGCTGGTGCTCGCGCTGCGTGATCCAGGGCCGCTGCGGGTGGCGCTGCGCAGCCCGACGCGGATCGAGATCGGTCCCGAGCGCGTGGCGGTCGACGGGCTCGCGCTGCAGATCGGTGCGGGGCAGCTCACGGTCGACGGGGTGGTCGCCACGAACGAGCAGGTCGAGTCGTCGCTGGCGATCCAGCTCGACAGGCTCGAGCTAGCCACGCTCGATCGCTTGCTCCCTGGGCCCTCGCTGCGCGGCCGCATCGACGCGCGCGCGCGGGTGCGCGGGCGATGGACGAGCCCGGACGTCTCGGTCCAGCTCGACGCCAGCGCGGTGCAGATCGATCGCTTCGCGCTCGGCGAGGTGCAGATCATGGCCGCGCACGGGGCCTCGCTCGCGCCGCTCGAGCGGCAGCTCGAGCCGCTGCCCAAGGTCGCCGCACGAGCCCGGGCGGAGGCGCTGCGGGTGTGGGCGCGGATCGACGGCCGCTCGGTCGACGACCTCGAGCTGCTCGCCCACATGCCGCTGCGCCTGCGAGGGGGCCTTTCGTTGGCGCACGGCGAGGAGGTCCACGCTCGGCTCGCGCTCGCTCGCTTCGATCTGGCCCTGCTCGCGCCCTTCTTACCGGAGGCGCCCGCGGGCTGGCCGAGCGCTGTCACGCTCGAAGGGCTCGAGCACGCGCACGGGTATCGACCGACGCTGGCTGGGAGCGCTGACGCAGGGCGCATCGTTCGGCACGAGCGAGCCCACCAGCACGAGTTCCTGCACGCGCTCGCCTCGCTGCGCGGGCTCCAACCCAAAGGCCGAGTCGACCTGGCCGCAACGATCGATGGGACGCCCGCGCGCCCGCGGGTGCACGCGCGAGTGGCAGGACACGCGCTCGCGCTGCACGGGCTCGAGCTCGGCTCGTGGCAGCTCTGGGCCCGCTACGACGAGGGGCTCGGCGAGGTGGAGGTCCTGGGCACGACCCCGTTCACCTCGCAGGTGCAGGTGCGCGCGGGCGTGCCGATGCGCCTGAGCTCGCGTGGACCGGTGCTCGGGGGCCCGCTCGCCGAGCTGCTGGCGAGCGTGCCCGGGGCCTCGCCCGAGCGGCTCTTGGAATTCTCGAGCTCGGGCACACCCGCGCTCTCGATCGACGTGGCGGGGCTCGACGTCGATCGGCTGCGTCGCTGGTCCGATGTCTATCTGCCCCCCTTGCGCGCGGCGCTCGCGGGCGCCGAGCTACAAGGGACCTTCGCGCTGGCGATCCAGGCACGAGGCTGGCCGCGCGAGCTGGAGCTGGGCCTGCGGATCGTCAGCGACGAGCTGCGGCTGCGTCAGCAGTCGATCGGTCGAGTGTGGGCGTGGGTCGAGAGCGAGGGTCCCAACCTCGAGCTCGAGCTGCGCATGCGCGGGCCGTTGGCGGACCTGCTCGACGTCGACCTCCACATCGAGGCCGGACAATCGGCGGGCCGGACCTCGACGTTGCTCTCGTTGATTCGCGCCAGCCCCGAGCAGTGGGGGCGGACGATCCTGCGTGGCAGCGTCGACGTCGAGGCGTTCGAGCTGGCCGAGCTGGTGCGCCTCGGCGTGCCCGTGGGCATCGGCGGGAGGGCGAGCGCCAAGCTCGAGCTCGCGGGCACGCTCGCGCAACCACGCGCGAGCGTCGATGTGCAGGTGCGGGAGCTCGCGACCGAGGGCGCCGTGCTGGGCGATCTCGACCTGCTCGCGCGCGTCGATGCCAGCGAGCTCGCGCTCGAAGCCGACCTGATCCGCGAGCACCGGCACGCGATCAGCTTGATGGCCGGCATCCCGCTCGCGCTCGATCTCCCGGCGGGCAAGGTCGTGTGGCGGCAGACCGGCGATCATCGTCTGCTGGTGACCGGCCGCGGCGTCGATCCGGCCCTACTCGCGAGGCCGGACGAGCTCGCCGCTGG
>CBFGLP010000131.1:0-6137 GCA_965649595.1 uncultured Myxococcales bacterium
AGGGACCGGCTACGGTCCCTCTCTAAAGAAAGACTAGCCCCGGAGGCGGGATTCGATTCGCAAAGTGCGATGCCCTTCGCCGAGGTGGTTGCGGTCGGCGATGTGGGCTGATCGACCCGCGATCGTTCGACTCGTGCTGACCGCGGGTCTAGCCCTCGGCCGGCGCGAGCACACGAGCGCTACGATCTGCGCTCGTCATGATCGATGCCTTACCGAGGACGCTGCTGGAGGCCCGTGCCAAGGGGACGCTGATCCCCTTCGTCGGCGCGGGGGTTTCCATGGCGGTGCGCAAGCGCAGCGGTGAGCCAGCGTTTCCGAGCTGGCACAGGCTGCTGGAGCTGGCCGCCGATCGCCTCGAGGCAGAGCAGTGCTTGGAGCACTCGATCGTCCGCGCGATGCTCGAGCAGTCGCCGCCTCGCTACATGGACGCGGCCGAGGACGCGCAGCGGGGCCTCGGCGCGTTGTGGTCGGTGTTCCTGCGCGAGGTGTTCGGGCCTGCGCGCGACACGATCGACGATCACTCGCTCGAGCTGGCCCGCGCCGTTTGGCGGCTGGGCAGCCAGCTGATCATCACCACCAACTACGATCGCGTCCTTCGCTGGAGCTGCCCACGCAGCGAGGACCTCGACGAGTGGCAGATCCAGGCGCCGGACGGGTTCACCGAGGCGCTGCGACGCCAGCTCAAGCGGCCGACCGTGTGGCACCTGCACGGTTCGATCGCCGACGCGACCGACATCATCCTGTCGCCCGATGGCTATCAGCAGCTCTATGCCAGCGAGGCGCAGCGCTCGGCCTATCAAGCCGCGCTGCCGGTCTTGCGGCAAATGATGGTGACCCAGCACCTCCTGTTCGTCGGGTTCAGCCTCGATGACGAGTTCCTGATTCGCCAGCTCGAGTGGGTGCGCGACACCTTCGAGGGCTGCGCCGGGCCGCACTACGTGCTCGCGCGGCGACGAGACATCGCTGGCGTGCGCGCGAAGATCGATGGGCTCGATGTCCAGCCGGTTCCCTTCGAGGAGTTCGGAGCGCCCTTGCTCGAGCTGCTGGGGCGGCTCGCGGGGGGCGAGCCCACCCCCGCAGCGCACGTCGAGGTGCGACCGGTGGTCCCGCCGGCGATCCGAGAGGTCGTTGTGCCCGAGCCCTCCAGGCCAACCGAGTCGCCCCGGCAGGTCGAGCTCTCCGAGCCGCTGCCGATCGAAGTCCGGCCGACGCCCACGCTGGACGTGCCGACCCTCATCGTGCCGACTCGCTCACCACGAGCGGTGCTCCCGATCGCGTCCGCGGGCGTGTCGCTGGCGATAGGGATCGTGTGGATGACGGCCCTGCTCAGCGAGGCGAACGAGGCTGCCAACAACGCGGCCGCCACGAACGACGACCCGAAGGTCGACGCTGCTCAGGCTCCTCCCAGCCACAGCTCCACCGAGCAGGTCGACCGGTCGAAGGCAGCGATCGATCATCAGTGCGACTTCGATCGCGCGTCGCCTGCCCCCGAGCAGCCCCTCGGTCGCCTCGCCGATCCCCCAACCGGCTCGACCTGCGGCATCGTCGCGACCGCGCTCGCGGACACCGGCGCGCCGATGCGCTTAGTTGGGCTCACGGGCGGCGAGTTCACGATGGGCAGCCCGAAGTCCGAGGTCGACCGCAGCAACAACGAGCGCCGCCATCGTGTCGCGCTGTCGCGCTTCTCGATCTGTGAGGCCGAGGTGTCGGTGCGCCAGTACGAGCTCGTGCTCGGCGCCAAGCCGAGCGATTGCACGGCCGGCTGCGAGCCCGACCATCCGGTCCAGAACGTGAGCTGGTACGAAGCGGCGAGCTTCATGAACGCGTTGACGCAACGCGAGAACGAGCGGCGAGCAGCCGGCGCGCCGCCCTTGACGCTGTGCTACGACGACGCGACCTGGACCTGGGACGTCGGGTGCACCGGATATCGGCTCCCAACCGAGGCCGAGTGGGAGTACGCGGCGCGAGCAGGCACCACCACCGCCTATCATTTTGGCGATGAGCCACAAAAGGTGTGTGAGAATGGAAATGTGGATTCCAAGGATTGTAATGATGGATTCGCTGCGCTCGCGCCCGTGAGCGCGAGCGTCCTGCGCCCCAACCTGTGGGGCGTGCGGGGGGTGGTCGGGAACGTGTGGGAATGGGTGTTCGATCAATATCTCCCCTATGGCACCGGGCCCGACGCCAATCCCATCGCTGGTGGTGAGACTGGTCTGGATAAATGGCACGTCGTACGCGGTGGCGCCTTCACGGTCGCGCCGGGCAACGCTCGGTCCGCGTCTCGATATTGGGATTGGGGCGAATATCAGGGCAAGGACGTCGGCTTTCGGTGTGCGCTAGGGGCCGTCCCGCTCCGGTAGAGGCGCTCTATGCCTGGATCGGCTGCGCGGGCCGCAGACGATCCACGACCACCGGGACGCCATCCGAGGGCCCGATCAGGAGCCCACGCAGGGCCGGCCGTGGATCTGCGCGGGCGGCCAAGCGCAGCTCCACCCGCTCGAGCAGCCGGCTCAGGATCACCCGCATCTGCATCAGCGCGAACGAGCGTGCTGGGCAGGTCTGCGCTCCACCGCCGAAGGGGAAGTAGACGAAGGGGCTCGGGCTCGGCTCGGACAAGAAGCGCTCGGGACGGAACTCGTGCGGGTTCTTCCACAGGTCGGCGCGAAAGTGGGCGACCGCTTGCGAGGGCAGGGCATAGGTCCCCGCCGGCAGCGACCACGGGCCGAGCTCGAGCGGAGCACTCAGCCTGCGCGCGGTGTGGTGGGCGATCGGGCGGATCCGCAAGGTCTCGTCGATCACCGCCGTGATCCAGCTGGAGTGGTGATTGGGCGATGCTTCGAGCTGCTCGATCTCGCCGTGTCGCTCGATCTCCTCGAGCACGTGCTCGCGTGCGTAGCGATGCGTCAGCAGGAACCAGATCGCCCACGCGAGGGTGAACGCCGAGGTGTCGAGGCCTCCGAGCAGGACCGAGAGCTGCGCGTGCAACTCGGCGTCGGTCTCGGCTTGCAGCAGCGCACGCAGGTCGAGCTCGGTGCGGGCAAAGGGCAGGGGGTTCCGGCGGCCGAGCCTCAGGCTGGCGTCGATGAGGCCGCGCACTCGTTCGCCACCGAGCATCATGCTGGCGATCGGCCAGACCAAGGAGCGTTGGTGCGCCGAGTTGGCCTCGATCAGCGCGACCAGGCGATCACGTCGCTCGGCGTCGCGGATGCCGAACATGCACTCGACCGTCGTACGGGTCGTGATCGCCCCGAGCAGCTCGTCGAGGCGCAGGTGCTGCCCCGGCTGCAGGCGCTCGACCGCCGCGTCGACGCAGCCAGCGATCGATCGGGCGCAGGCTGGCATTCGCTCGCCGCAGAAGCTCGGCAGCGAGAGCTCGCGGGCACGCTGATGAGCCTCGCCATCGAGCTGCACCAGCGCGCCCGGGGGCAGCATGTAACGCAGCCCGTCGGTCGCGTCGTGGAGCCCCTCGCTGGGGCCTCGGAATATGCCCTCGATCAGCTCGGGCTCACCGACGCTGACCCACGCAGGTAGTCCGGTCACGCGGAAGCTGAACACGGGCCCATACTCGGCGGCCGCATCCCAGAACACGCCGTAAGGCTGACGGGTGAAGCGGCGCAAGTTGGCGAGCGGCGAGCGGGTCGGTCCAGGCGGCAGGGTCACGAGGGTTGTCCTTCCGGGGTGATGACCACGTCGTTGGAACAGGGCGGCGCGTCCGACAGGCGCGAGAGCGAGCGCTCCGGTGACTGAGCCGAGCAAGTGCCGCGGTGCCACCGGTGTAGGCTACCCATAGTTGCCACCCCGCTGCGGTCGAAGCGAGCATGCATGAGCTCGCTCGTGCGCGAGCGGGACCGTGGATCTTTGGACCAGCTCGCTGCGCGAGCGAGGGTTTAGGATCGATCCAGCGTAGGTGGTCAGCGACGGGCGCCGAGAGGCAGGGGGCGCCAACTCGGCCTGTGAGATTCCTCGATCACGAATTAGCAATGCATCAGTCCGCGAAAGACACCGATCACGTTGCGAGCGGGGACTCGCCCCACAGGGACTCATGCTGGTTCAACGACTGATCGACCGCGCACGCGCCCACGCCACCGCCTGGCTCGAGCCCTTCATGCCCGTGCTCGAGGAAGGCAGCTTCGGCTTCGCCCTTCGTCGCACCCTCGAGCGCGAGCGTGAAGGCAAGACGATCGACGCGCTTGCCGAGCAGTGCGCTGCCGAGGTTCCGCAGCTGCTCGAGCAAGATCCTCCCGACGTGTTCGGGGCCTATGTCGCGCTCGAGGTCGCGGCCGCGCGCGAGCCGGAGATCTTTGGTCCGACTTACCGGCTGTTTCGCGAGTTCGTGATGCGCTCGGTCATCGGCGCCGCTCGGCGTGCGGGGCTCGAGGCCAACGTCGCCGAGACGACGGTGCGGCACCAGTGGATCGGCCGCGGCAACTCGGGCTGGCGGGCACGGCTGGTCGACGGCCGGCTGTGGATCGAGACCACCGACGGGCAGACGCGGATCCTCGATCCCGATCTCGGCATGAGCGAGAGCTACGACGCGTGAGCCGTGAGAGGCCGGCGCCCGCGTCCGAGCGGGGGCGGCCTTGGTCGTGCTCGTCGAGCGCCGCTCTGGGTCGGGTACTCTCCTGGCGGTGAGCGAGCGCGAGCGCTACGACGACGAACAGGTCGCGCTGATCCTCCGACGCGCGGCCGAGCTGCAGTCCAGCGGGCCGGGGGCACCGAGCGCGGACTCCCGCCGCATGTCGCTGGCAGAGGTCGAGGCGATCGCCAGCGAGGCCGGCATCGATGCTGCGCTGGTTCGGCACGCGGCGCGCGAGCTGAGCCAGCCTCCAGCGCCCGTCCAGCGCCCCCACGCGCTGCTCGGGGCTCCGGCGGCGCTGCACTGCGAGGCTCGCGTGATGGGCGAGATCCCGGATAGCCGCTTCGAGTTGCTCGTCGAGCTGATCGTGCAGCAGATCCAAGTCTCGCTCGGTGAGCCCGGCATGCAGAGTCGGATCGGGCGTAGCTTGACCTGGCAGACCATGCCCGCCTCAGGCCAGCCGGGTCGGCGCATCGCGGTGAACGTGACAGTCTCGCGCGGGGCGACGGTGATCCGGATCGACGAGAAGCTCGGCAACCTGATCGGCGGTCTGTTTGGCGGGCTGCTCGGCGGCATGGGAGGTGGTGGGATGGGGTTGATCGCCATCCCGATCGTGTTCGCGCCCTGGGCCGCGCCGCTCTTCGTCGGGGGATGGCTCGGCGGCACGTACCTCCTGACTCGAACCATCTACAAGGCCGCCGTTCGTCGCCGCAGCGAAGAGCTCGAGCAGCTGCTGCACCGACTCGTGGCGGTTTGCGAGGATTCGATCGAGCCGCCCATGCGCGCCATCACGTGATCATGATCTCCAAACGGTCGTGCGCGGATTCGGCGACAATGTCGATCCTGACGCTGGCCTCGATTGAAACGCATGTCGAACATCGCGCGAGGATCCTGCTGCGCACCCCGCCCGACGGCTCGGTGTGGGTATGGGCGCTCGACGAGGCGGGCGCGCTCGCTCGTCCGCCCTAAATTGCAGGTTTTTACTGGCGATATTGATTAAGGCGCCATCGCGTCGGCGCTCAATGCCAGCTATCCGGCCTTTCCCGAATCGACTTGCTATCTCGTCGAAATTCGTTGATCTACCTCGAGCGCGAATTACAAATGAAGGTTATTGGTTGTTTGTGGCCGGAGCCGTGGCTATGACAGGTTGGCCGGTGTGTCCGCTCTCACCCGAGCAGTCAATTTACCGCCGCAAGCCGCGGACCTCGACGATCGAGAGGAATAGCACCCCGTGAACCTGGTCAGCGCGCAACAGCGCCGTGTGCTGGAGAAGTTCGGCCCCGCTTCGGTGTTGGTCGACCGTGAAGGGGCAATCGTCAATGCCTGCGGTCGACTCGGAAAGTACCTAGAGAGCACCGAGGGGGGCCCAGTCGGGGGCAACCTGATCCGGCTCGCGCGCGATCGGCTGCGCCTGCATCTGCGCGCCGCGCTCCACCTCGCTTGGACGGAGCGGCGCGAGGTTGTCATGGACGGCCTCCAGGTCGGTAGCGACGCAGAGATTCAGTCATTCGACCTCGTGGTCGAGCCCTTCGCGAGCGAGGACGCGGCGCTGCTCTTGGTC
>CBFGLP010000132.1:0-1926 GCA_965649595.1 uncultured Myxococcales bacterium
TAGGTGCCGTCCTCGGACATCTTCTCGATGCCGCGCAGCTGGTCGACGCTGGCCCGGATGGTCTTCCAGTTGGTCAGCGTGCCGCCGAGCCAGCGGGCGACCACGAAGAACTGGCCGGCGCGCTGGGCCTCGCTGACGAGCACGTCCTGAGCCTGCCGCTTGGTGCCGACGAAGAGGATCGGCTGGCCGTCGGCCGCGACCGAACGGATGTAGGCGTAGGCGCGGCGGAGCAGCTTGGCGGTCTGCTGGAGGTCGATGATGTGGACGCCAGCGCGGGCCCCGAAGATGTAGGTCCGCATCTTGGGGTTCCAGCGCTCGGTCCGGTGGCCGAAGTGCACTCCGCACTCGAGCAGCTGCCGGACCGTGATGATCCGCTGGGCCTCGTCCATCTCGTGACCCATGGTGGTGTCGGTCGTCGTTTCGATGTCGCTCATGGTTCCTTGTCGCGTTGGGCCTCTGCCCCTTTCGCTGGGTCTCGCCGACCGCACTCAGTCCGTGTGGGACTGACGAAGCAAAACATCGGCACGCAGGCGAGCCCTCCAGGGGCATGTGGGTTGTTGGATGATTCGGCGCGGCCAGGGCCTCGCCAAAGGCGGCGGTAGGTACCACGCGGAATCAGCGACGTCCAGGCAGACGGGCGCCTGCGAGGGGCCGTTGAACCGGGCCCTCGCGCGTGAGCACGCGCTCGCGCTCGCGCGTCGACCGGCGCAGCTTGCTTGGCTGTCCGCGGGTCGAATCCCGGCTCCGGTCTTGCTACCGTGCCCCCGCTCATGCATCCCGCTTCGCCCCGTACTTGCTCCGCGATCCTGACGGCGCTCGCCCTCACCGCCTCGGGCTGCGCGGGGCTGGGATCGGGTGGACTGATCGGGGGCCCACAGACTGTGGGGGTCGACATCGAGCGGCCCGAGCTGCAGCAGTTCCGGGCTGCCAGCGGGCTCACGCAGATCGAGCGAGACGCTCGGCTCGAGACCACCAGCAGCGAGCGCGAACGCGAGGTCACGCCGCCGATCTTCTGGACCGGCATCGCGGTCGGCACGCTCGGCACGATCGGCTTGACCGGGTTCGGCATCGCCGGGACGGTCACCAAGAATCAGCTCAACGACATTTACGCCGAGGGCGGCGTGACCGAGGCCGAGCGCGACCGGGTCCGCGATCGCGGCGAGCTGTGGAACACGCTGACCTTCACCTCGGCGGCGTTGATGGTGGTGGGCTTGGCGGCGGCGGCGGTCGCCTATGGGGTCGACTGGAACCGCTGCGGCCCCTTGGTGCGGAACACCAAGAAGCGCCGCTGTGCCGAGCTCGGCTCCTCGCGGTGATGGCCGAGCGCGACCGCGGCTGGCTGCTCGCGCTGCTCGGGTTGATCGCGCTCGTGCACCTGCCCTTGCTCGGGTTCGGCTTCGTGTACGACGACGGCTGGACGCTGCGCAGCAACGGGTTCTTGCGACCGGGCCAGTTCGAGCTCGGGCTCTTGTTCACGCCCGAGGCGGCGGCGCGTCACGTGCCCGACGCGTTTCGTCCGACGCTCGTGGTGTTCGACATGCTGAGCTATCGGCTGCTCGGGCTCGAGGCTTGGGCGCACCACCTCGTCTCGATCCTGCTGCACCTCGGCGTGTGTGGCTTGCTCGCGCGCTTGCTCGCGCGCCTGCGGGCACCCGTCGAGCTGCAGCTAGCGAGCGTCGCGCTGTTCGGGTTGTTGGCGATCCACGCCGAGGCGGTCGCGGTGATCTCGTACCGCGAGGACTTGCTGGCGGCGCTGCTCGGGCTCATGGCCCTGCTGGCGGCGTTGCGGATCACGACCACGGAGGCTCGGCTCGCACAGCTGGCTTGGGCTGCGAGCGCGACCGGCCTCGAGGCGCTCGCGAGCGCGGCCAAGCTGAGCGCGGCACCGCTGCCGGGGTTGTTGCTGCTGCTCGTGTGGTTTCGACC
>CBFGLP010000133.1:0-8070 GCA_965649595.1 uncultured Myxococcales bacterium
GAGAGCAGGGTGAAGTCGGGCCCGCACTGCTCGCGCACCTGCGCGGCGCGGTGCATGTCGGCGGTCGCTTCCTTGATCCCGACGATGTTGGGGTGCCGCGCGAGCCGAGCGACGGTGGCCGGCAGGATGTCGACGGCGCACCGACCGGGCACGTTGTAGAGCACGAGCGGCAGCGCGACCGCGTCGGCGATGCTCTCGAAGTGGTAGACCAGCCCGTCTTGCGTGGGCTTGTTGTAGTAGGGAGCGACCTGCAAGGTGCCCGCGACGCCGAGCTCCTTGCACGCGCGGGCCAGCTCGATCGCCTCCCACGTCGAGTTGGAGCCGGCGCCCGCGAGCACGGGCACGCGCCCGGCCGCCTGCTGGACGACGACCTCGACCACGCGGATGTGCTCGGCGTGCGAGAGGGTCGCGGACTCACCGGTGGTCCCGCAGGGGACCAAGCCGTGCACACCCCCCGCGATCTGCTGCTCGACGAGGGCCTCGAGCGCGGGCTCGTCGACGCGGCCGTCGGCGGCCATCGGGGTGACCAAGGCCGTCAACACACCCTCAAAGAGCTTACGGGGACTCGCGGATTGCGCCTGTTCGGCCATCGAGGCGCGAACCTAGCAATTTTGTCGGGCCGACCCAAGCGGCCCCCCTGGCCCCTCTCTCACCAGCTCAGAGGATCAGCGACCGCGAGGAACACGAGCTGGCCCGAGCGCCCGTGAGCGACCAGAGCCACCGCCGCCGAGGCCGGACCGAGCGGCGCCGACAAGCGCTGTCGACCTTGCGGGCCCGAGCAGGTCAGCGAGGTGTAGCGCATCGACGAACCGGCCCGAAGCCGAGCTATAGCGACCACCACCTCGAGCCGATCGAGCAGGTCCGGGTGCGGCCAAGGCAGCGACGCGGGCACTGACCAGCGCAGCTCGAGCTCGCCTGCGAACATCGTGCTGATCGACGTGAACGATCGCTCCTCGCTCGACCCCTCGAGATCGTCGCTGGCGATGAAGCGAGCGTAGATGTCGGGTCGGGCGCGCTCGTGCAGGCGATCGAGCATGACCAGCGCGTGGCCGTTGTAGGGGTCGTCCTCGAGCACCTCTTGGAGCGTGGCACGTGCTCGGCGGGGGTGCCCTTGAGCCAGATAGAGCTGGGCGAGGGTCGGACTCGCGAGGGGCTCGGTCATCGCATTGGCCTTCCTTCGCTCGCTAGCGCGGTGACCGGCCGCGCCCGGCGAAACGCGGCGGCCCCTTCGTCGAGCAGCGGTCGCGCTCGCTCGATGTCGTGGATGATCGCCTCGCGCAGCGCGTCGGGGCCGGGGAACTTCTGCTCGTCGCGCAGCCGAGCCACGAACGCGACCTCGACCTCGTGACCGTAGAGCCGATCGCCGAGCTGCACGTCGAGCGCGTGGACCTCGAGGCCGGTCGTGGTGGCCAGGCCGTCGGCGAAGGTCGGGTTGCTACCGAGGTTGGCGACCGCCGGCCAGGTCTCGAGCTCGCGCCCGCTCGAGCGCTCGAGCAAGGTCAGAAAGCACGCATAGACGCCGCTGGCCGGGTGCAAGCCCGGACTCGCGACGTTGGCGGTCGGAAACCCGAGCGTGCGACCGCGGGCAGCCCCGTGCCGGACCTCGCCCTCGAGCGCATACCAGCGACCGAGCAGCGCCGCCGCCTCTTCGACCCGACCAGCGGCGACCAGCTCGCGGATCGCCGTGGAGCCGAGCTTCTCGTGCACGACAGGCGACGACGCCACCCGCTCGACGACCGACACGCCGATGCTCGCGGGGGCCAAGAGGGCGGCCAGATCCGCGGGTCCCCCCGCTCGTCCTGCGCCAAAGTGAAAGTCGTAGCCGACCACGACGTGGGCGGGCGCGAGCCCGTCGATCAAGAAGCGGCGCACGAACGACTCGGGTGAGAGCTGCGAGACCGAGCGATCGAAGCGCAGCACGACCAGGAGATCGACGCCGAGGTCACGACACACCCGCTCGCGTTGACGGGCGCTCTGCAGCCGCGGCGGGGCCTTGTCGGGCGCGAGCACGTCGGCTGGGCGCGGCTCGAAGGTCACCACCGCGACGCGCGAGGCGAGGCTGCGCGCGCGAGCGATCAAGGCTTGGTGCCCGCGGTGCATGCCGTCGAAGGCACCGAGCACCGCCGCGGTGTCCTCGGGCAGCGCGGTCGCGGGTGCGCCCGTGAATGCGGAGGGGTCCCCCGAACCAGCGGGGACCGCAGAGGCGGACGCGAAGTCGAGCACGCGCATGTCGGGGTGCGTCGGCGCGACGCGGGGCGAACCTATCATTTTCTAGGCCCCCCACAGGCGTCGTGCACTCTGCCACGCACGGCGGCTGGCTCAGCCCCCCGCATCCGTCGTGCACTCTGCCACGCACGGCCGCTTCGCGGCCGCGAGGTCGCGCAGCGACCTCGGTGGGCTTGGTCCGGGTTCGCACAGATCCGATTGGCCCCCACAGGGGGCCTGGTTGGCCTCCGAGACATCTTGCGCTCCCTGCCCGCCGCCCCGACACTGCCGCGGTGCGACGCGATCTCGCCGGGCTGCTCGCGGCAGTCAGCCCCTTCGGGGCGGAGATCGCGATCATTTGGCTGGCCTTCGTCTTCTTGGTCGCGGGGGCGTCGCCGGCCCACTTCTGGCTCGATTCCGGTGAGATCGCGGCCGCGGGGGCCGAGCTCGGGGTCATGCACCCGACCGGCGTGCCCGGCTACGTGCCGCTGCTGCACGCGGCGACCTTGCTGCCGATCGGCTCGCTCGGCTTTCGCATGGCCGTGGTGTCGAGCGCGTGCATGGCCGCGGCGATCGGTCTGCTGCTCGCGATGCTGCGACGGCGCGGCGCTGCTTGGACGCTGCTCGCGATCGTGGGCCTGTGGCTGCCGCTCGCGCTCACGCTGGTCCGGCACGGCCGCGTGGTCGAGATTTATGCGTTCGGGGGCCTGTGCCTGCTCGCGTGCTTGTGGGGCTTCGATCCGGCGGTCGACGACGAGCGCAGGACCTCGCGCCGGCTGATCGGCGTGTTCGCGGCGGTCGTCGGGGTGTGGGGGTTCGGGGACCTCCGCTTGGCGCTGCTGCCCGCCGTGCTGCTCGCGTGGGTGTTGGGGTGGCGACGCAGCGAGCCCTGGGCTCGTTGGGCGCCGCTCACGGTCGCGCTCGCGAGCGCGACCGTGCTCACGCTCCCCCTGGCTTCGGCCCGCGCGCCCGTGACCGACTGGGGCAACCCCGAGACATTGCTCGCCACCTGGGATCATGTTCAGGCGCGATCGATCCGCGAGAGCTTCTCCTCCCGGCTCGACGGGATGGGCTGGCGGGCGTGGTCGCTCGAGCTGCGGCTGACGGTCGAGCGCCTCGTCGAGGATCTCGGCCCCTTCGGTCTGCTGCTGGCCACCGGGGCGCTGCTGTTCGGCGTGACCCGGCCGCTGCGCGCACGGGCTTCGACGCCCGAGAGCAACCATCACGAAGCGGAGACGGTGACGAGCGATCCGGACACGCGCCTCTACGCATGGATCGCGTGGATCGTGCTCGTCGAGATCATCTATGCCGTGACGATCAACCCGATGGGCGGCCGTGATCGTCAGACCGGCCTCGCGCTGGTGCTGCTCGCCGCGCTGGTGATCGGTGTGGCCGTGCAGGCTTGGACACGACCACGCCCGCGGCTTCGCTGGGCCCTGCTCCCGCTCTTGGCCTGCGCGCTGTGGCTACCCTCGGCCCTGGTCAGCCTCGGCGACATCGCTGCGACCCGCTCGTGGGCCTCGCACGCGTGGACGCGCGAGGTGCTGGCTCGCACGCCCCGCGACGCGCTGCTGCTCAGCCAGAGCGACGATCTCAGCGCTGGGCTCACGGCAGCCAAGGTGCTCGAGGGGGCCCGGCCCGACGTGATCCACGTGCCCGCGCAGCACCTCTATCGCGCGCCTACCGAGCGACAGCTCGGCTCGCCTCGCACGGCGAGGGTCTGGGCGGCTGCGCGAGGACGCAGCGATCGCGAGCGGATCGCCCGGGTGCTGGAGCGCTGGCCCGAGCCCATCGCGCTCGAGTCCCCGGGCAGCTCGGTGCTGGACATCGAGCCGCTCGTCGGCGCTGGCGAGCCGCCGCTGTGGCTGACTGGCGAAGCGACGTCGGCCCCCAACGATCCCCTCGCAGCGGCGATCGCTCGCTGGCGAGGACAGCTCGACCACGCGGTCGATCGCGAGCGGCTCGCCGACGCGCTCGCGCTGTGGATCCATGGCGAGTTCGGTCGCGCTCCCGAGTCTCCGCTGCGCTGGCTGCAAGCCGAGCGAGGCTACCGGATGATCCTCGCCGAGGTCCTGCCCGACCACCCGCGCTCGCTGATCGGGCTCGCGGCGGTCCGCGATCGCTTCGGCGACACAGACGAGGCGATCGCGCTGACCCGCAGGGCGATCGAGCTGGATCCCGAGCGACCGACCGCGCTGAGCAACTTGGCCCTCTACCTCTCTCGCGATCCCTCGACCCACGACGAAGCGCTCGAGCTGGCCGAGCTGGCGGTCGAGCTAGCCGCCGATCTTCCGAGCACCTGGTCGCGGCTGCTGCAGGTCTGTCGCGTTCGAGAGGATCCCGAGTGCATCGCCCGAGCCGAAGCAGGGCTCGAGCGCTTTCGATCGTCCGGGGACCCATAATAGTGTGTAGGGACACGCAAAATACATCCGCGTGATACCCGTAGTGAGTAGTACAGACGAACGAAGCAAAATCCGCGCTTCATGGAGTGACGCCCGTCACCGCGCTCCGCGAATCGCAGATTTCGTCTTTGTGCATCGGTGATGCGATCGGCCAGTCTCCCGCCATGGCCACGGCGCCGAATGCATCCACTTCGATTGGCTCTCGACCCGGTGGCTGGCTGGCCGGTGGCGGATCTTGGCTGACGAATCGACTAGTCCCCGGTTTCTTGCTGATCGGGTCACCGCCCTTCGCGATCTGGCTGTGGATTGTGATGACCCATTTCGACGGCAGCCTGATGGCCGCCCTGAGCGCCCCCGTGGGCGAGGTCCTCGCCCACGTGCCACGGCCGAGCGGCGCTGCGGCTGCGATCCTCGGCGTTTGGCTCGCCGTGCAGGCCCTGCTGCTCGGCATCCTGCCCGGCCGGCGCGAGCCCGGCCCGGTCACACCGGCAGGCAATCGGCCGATCTATAAGCTCAACGGCGTGCCCGCGTTCTTGGTCACGCTCGCGCTGTGGTTCCTCGTAACCGGCCCGCTCGGGCTGTTCTCGGCCACGATCGTGTACGATCATTTTGGTGAATTGCTGGTCACGTCCAGCATCGCGGCGCTGCTGCTGTGCGCGGCGCTGTATCTGAAAGGTCGATTCGCGCCCTCCAGCAGCGACGCGAGCACGACCGGCAATTTCTTGTGGGACTTTTATTGGGGCACCGAATTGCACCCCCGGATTGGCGGGCTCGAGCTCAAGCAATTGATCAATTGTCGTTTCGCAATGATGGGCTGGGCGATCATCATCCTATCTCACGCGGCCGCGCAACACGAGCAATTCGGCCAGCTCAGCTATGGCATGGTGGTCAGCCTCGCGCTGCAGCTCGCCTACATCTTCAAGTTCTTCGTATGGGAGGGCGGCTACTTCAACTCGATCGACATCATGCACGATCGCTTCGGCTTCTACATCGCCTGGGGCGTGTGCGCGTGGCTGCCGATCGTGTACACGCTGGCCACCCTCGATCTCGCCGAGCGCCCGGACTCGCTCGGGTGGCCGGTGGCGTTCGCGATCCTGCTGCTGGGCATGACCGCGCTCGCGATCAACTACGCCGCGGACGAGCAGCGCCAGCGGGTCCGTGCGACGAACGGGGCGACCCGGGTTTGGGGGCGAGCGCCCGAGCTGATCGTCGCCACCTACGTGCCCGCCGACGGCAAGCCGCGCCAGAACCTGCTGCTCGCGTCGGGCTGGTGGGGCGTGGCTCGCCACTTCCACTACCTACCCGAGCTGACGCTCGCGTTCGCGTGGACGCTGCCGATCGGGTTCGACCTCGGGTTGCCGTGGTTCTACGTGATCTTCTTGACGATCTTGCTGGTCCACCGATCGCTGCGCGACGACGATCGCTGCGCTCGCAAGTATGGGCCCGCCTGGGAGACTTATCGGGCGCGGGTTCGCTGGCGGATCCTGCCGGGCGTGTTCTGAGCGACGAAGGGTGGCACACTGAGCTCATGCGACCGTCTTCATGGGTCTCGCCTGGGCTCGCCCTCGCCGCCATGCTCGCCCTCGTCGGCGCGTGCAAGCCGAGCGGCAACGAGGCGTTCGCCGAGGGCCTGCGCCTGCTCGGCGAAGCCGAGCGCGGGCCCTGCAAGATCGAGTTCGACAGCGCCAGCGGCAACCACATGATCAGCGCGGCAAGCATCAGCCAGTGCCTGGTCAAGACCCGAGAGGGTCTCGACAAGCTCCACGAGGCCAAGCAGCTCGGCGTCGACCACCGCGAGATCAACGACCTCATCAGCAAGACCGAGGCCGAGATCGAGCGGCTCGAGTCGATGCGCAAGATGGTCTTGAGGATGCAGAACTCGTACGAGTGATTGGTGCTCTAGGGGCGCGCACCGTCGGCGATCCAGTGGGCGAGCTTCGCCAGGTCGGCGTGGGGCAACGAGCCTTCTGGCGGCATCGGCTCGCCGTGGATCGCGTGCAAGGGCTCGCCCTCACTGGTCCGCAGCAGCTTCTGTAATAGATAGCTATCGCCCGGCCGTCGTGGGGTGATCATCGGGAACCCGGTCGGCTCGACGCGGCCGCGCAGAACCAGCCCCGCGTAGGCGCGCTCGGGCGAGCTCAGATCCAGCCGCTCGAACGCCAGCTCGCCTTCGCGTTGATGGCAGCCGCACGCGGCCCGCTCGGGATCGAAGATCTCGCCGGGCTCGAACAGCTCGCTCAGCGTCGGCCCAGGCTCGAGCGTGGGGACATCGGTCGGTGGCAGATCGCCAGGATCGCCGGCGACCGAGAGCTCGATCGTCCAGCGCGGCTCCCCCTGCTCGTCCAGCTCCCAGCCCGACTGCGTCGTGTCGAGCGACTCGCCGGCCCACCCGACCACGGCCGGCCGCAGCACCACGCGGTAGATCAGGCCGGGCTGCAGCGCCGAGGCCGGCGTCAGCGAGAGCACCGAACCCGGACACCAGCGCTCGTCGGCGAGGCCGGTGCGGCTCCCCGGCTGCCGCCAAGCGAACAACTGCACCTCGATCTGGCTGTCGAAGGTCAGCTCCCCGGAGTGCAGGGTCATCGCAACCTCGTCGACGACCCGCGGATCGGCTTCGGCCGACAGGCACACGTCGATGCGACCGAGGGGATCGAGCGGCTCGCCCTCGGCCGGGATCGTGCTCGAGATCTCGACGGTGCCCACGGCCGGCGCGAAGCGAGGCTCGCCCAGCTCGGCGCAGCCGAGGGCGAGCAACATCGCGCTGATCCCCTGAACAGCGGCCGCGGGGGGGGATCGCATGGCATCGAAGGTAACCCTGCAGCACGGTAAGGCGCGAGCGAGGCTCGCCCCTGCCCGCCACCGAGCCCGCTCGAAAAGCCGCTGGAAGAGCGCGCAAAGGGGGCTTCCGGACCTCTTCGCCGTGGTGCGAGAGGCGAGCGCACGTGCCCTTCCCAGCCGTCCGAGCCGCGTTGTTGACCCTGCGCGCATGCCCCTGCTATCGTCGCCGCCGAATTCGCTAGTGTTGTACGGGACATGCACCCGTACGACCGGCCGAAGCCAGGGAGTCCTCGGTGCCCCGTCAACTCTCCCGCTCATCACGAGTCCTCGCCATCGCGGTCGCCCTTCTCTGCGCGGGCTGCGGTCCTTTCGGTTACCTCAAGAAGGTCGCTACCGACGCCACACGGGCGGTCGCGGACGCAGAGGCAGCCGAGGCTGAGAAGTACGCCCCCTACGAATACTGGGGTGCGGTGGCCTACCTCGAGCAGTCCAAGGTGCTGATGGGCTACAGCGAGTACGAGCGCTCGTTCGACTTCGGCGAGCGAGCCAAGCAGCTCGCCAACGAGGCCAAGGTCAAGGCCCAGCGCGTGCGCAAGGGCGAGTCGGTGGTGCGCGACGAGAGCATCGCGGCGCCCGACCAGATGGTCGACTCCGAGGGCAACAAGATCGAGAGCGTCGACGAGGC
>CBFGLP010000134.1:0-2746 GCA_965649595.1 uncultured Myxococcales bacterium
CCGAGCTCGGCGGTCATGCCGGTCGCCATCTTGGTGCCGACGGTCACGGCCAAGAGCGTGGGGACCAGCTCGCGGACGAGCGCGAGCGAGGTCGCGTAGCCGATCGCGCTCTTGGCCCCGAAGTCGGCCAGCGCCTCACCGAACTGCCAGGCGAGGATCATGCCGACGAACACTGACATCAAGGTGGTCAGCGGCAGCGAGCGGATGCCGAGCTGCAGCAGCTGGTAGGAGATGTCGAACACGCCGAGCGGGCGCCGAGGTCCGCGGACCAGCGCCTGGCCGAACATCACCATCATGCCGCCCGAGTAGAGGACCAGCGAGGTGATGGTCTCGCCGACGTTGGTCACCCACTGCTGCAGCGGTGGCTTGCTGGGCGGCGCGGGCGGGGGCACGGAATTGTTGCCCGCAGGTGCTCGGGGAGCGGGCTGGTCGGGCTTGGCGTTGGACCCTTCGCTCATCGGCTCATCGCCCCCGAACCGGGAATTCGAACCCCTCGACCACGTCCTCGAACGCGCCCGCGTGCTGCTCGAACACCCGCGGGACCGCGATGTAGGTGAGGTCGAACAGGCAGCCGTTCTTCTTGAGCACGACGTACTCGATCATGACCTCGCCGCCGTCGAGGTTGGCCTCGACCGTCGTGCGCAGGGCCTCGCGCTGGGCGATCGTGGTGTAGAACTGGCGCTTGCGCATGCGCGGGCGCCCTTCGGCATCGAGCTCGCCGGTCGGCTCCTCGACGATCTTCCAGCTCGAGTAGTCGATCCGCTGGTGATCGGTGAAGTCCTCGAGATCGCTGTCGCCGTGGTCCTCGCACTCGCTGTGGACTTGGATGACGGCGGGATCGGTGGTGTGGCGCCAGGCGACTTGCGTGCCGTCTTGCTGAAGCGCCTCCCAGCCCGAGCCCGGCAACCCGACGCGGAAGGTCGCTTGCTTGTCTTCGCCCTTCCACGCCGGCTGCCACTGCTTGACGTAGAGCCCACCGCCCTTCCAGGACTGACATCCGATCGCGCCGATGCTCGAGAGCAGGAGCAAGATGGCCCCCACACGAGCGTGGATGAGGCGAGCGTGGATGAGGGCCTCGAGGTTGCCGGAGCGGCATCGGAGGGCCCGGCGTGGGGCGGGTGTCTGGCCGTGGGCCACTGGTCGCGGAGTCTAACAGCGTTGGCGAGCGTCGGCTCGCGCTCACCGCCAGCCGGTGTGACCAGATCTCTGGTCCCGACGCCGCAGGAGGCCCACGAACGGGCGGTTCCCCGCAGGGCGGGTTTTTCCAGGTAGCTCGGTGGGTGATCTCTCGCGGCCCGGCTATCCGATCCGACCAGCGACAGGCTGCGATTGGTAGCATCGGCGACATGCCGGACGGAAATGCGGGACGCAGTGCTCGTCGGACGACCGGAGGTTTCGCCGCGGGCCTCCAACCTCGCCTCGGCCGCGTGGTCGGGATCGACGAGGATGGCCGGGCCCGGGTGTCGTTCGCGGGTCGGATTCGGTCGGCGCCGATGCTCGGGTCGATCGATCGCGCCGAGCTCGAGCGAGCCGCGGGCGAGCGGAGGGTGGTCCTGCTCGGGTTCCTCGACGGGCAGCCGGACACACCGGTGGTGCTGAGCCTGCAAGATCCAGAGGCGCTCGAGCACGTGGACGCGGCGCCGGACGAGCGCGAAGCCGCCGAGCCAGTCGCGGTCGAGATCGACGGAGAGCAGCAGGTCATCACGGCCGCGCACGAGCTGGTGCTCCGTTGCGGCCAGGCGTCGATCACCTTGCGCAGCGACGGGACGATCACGCTGCGCGGCCGCGACATCACCAGCTGGGCACGCCGGCGGCAGCGGATCCGCGGCGGCTCGGTGGCAATCAACTGAGATCCATGAGCACCCGAGCTCCCTTGCACGTGATCGCCTGCGGGCTGTGCTCGCCGCTCGGGCTCGATCGCCGGGCGACGACGCTCGAGATGGCCGCGGGCGCCGACGTGTTCTGCGAGACGGCGCTGCTCGACGATCGCGGCCAGCCGATCCGGGCGAGCATGCTGTCCTTGCTGCCCGAGGGCGCCAGCCGGACGCAGCGGATGTGCGAGCTCGCGGCGGCTGCGTTCGACGAGATCCTCTCGGCGGCGCGGCAGCTCGGCCTCGCAGACCTACCGGTGCTCCTAGCCGTGCCCGAGGACGAAGGCGGGGCGAGCTGGCAAGCGGGGCTGATCTGGCAGGCGTTGCTCGGTCGGGGCGACGCGCATGGCGTGCGGGTGACGACGGCGGTCCACTCGACGTTGGCCATCGACGGGACCCACCGTGGTGGCGCCGCGGGTCTGTTCGTGCTGTTGCAGGCAGCGTCGGATCTGCTCGCTGGCTCGCATGAGCACCTCGTGATCGGGGCCGTCGACTCGCGCTGTGATCCGACCTCGCTGATCGAGCTCGCCCGCGCAGAGCGGCTGATCGACACGAGCCCCGAGGGCTACCTGCCCGGCGAGGGGGCTGGCTTCGTGCTGCTCTCGCGCCGGGTCGCCGCGCTGCCGGGTCGGCTTCGGCCCTACACGATCGTCGCCCACGCCCACGCCGACGAGCCGCGGCCCTTCGCTCGCCGCGAGGTCAGCGAGTCCGAAGCGCTCACGCAGGTGTTTCGTCGGCTGCGGGTCGGACCTCCCGCGATCACCCGGACCGATCACGCGCTCTCGTGCCAGTGGGACGCGAGCTACTGGGGCGGCGAGCTGGCGCGAGCCTACATTCGCAACGCGAATCTGCTCCCGGAGCCGATGCGGGTCGAT
>CBFGLP010000135.1:0-2474 GCA_965649595.1 uncultured Myxococcales bacterium
ATCGACTATGCGACGCCGGAGGACCGGGACCGACCCTGGCGCTTCGCCGATGCCGAGAGTGCATGGGTGACGCAGCGCAAGCGGCTCCGCTGACTCGCGTCGTCCCTTCGCCCTCATGCTGCCTTGGCGAGGGATCTGGACCCCCACCCAAAACCATCCCAAGCTCGCGCGCGCGATGGCCATCGACCAGCTCGTCCGACCCCGCCGCAACCGCAAGCATCCGGCCGTCCGCGACTTCGTGCGCGAGACCTGGCTTGGTCCGGAGCACTTCATCTATCCGGTGTTCCTGCACGATCGTCCCGACGACGTGGCGATCGCCTCGATGCCGGGCCGCGCCCGCCTGAGCCCCGAGGGTCTGCTGCGTGAGGTCGAGCGGGCGCTCTCGGTCGGCATCCGCTCGGTCGTGCTGTTCCCCGCCGTCGACGAGTCGCTCAAGACCTCCGACGGTCGTGAGTCCCACAACCCCGAGGGCCTGATCCCGCGCACGATCAAAGCTCTGCACCAGCGCTGGCCCGAGCTCGTGATCGTGACCGACGTGGCCCTCGATCCCTACTCGAGTGATGGCCACGACGGCATCGTCGCGCCCGACGGACGCATCCTCAACGACGAGACGATCGAGGTGCTCTGTCAGCAGGCGCTGTGTCAGGCGCGAGCGGGCGCCGACATCATCGCGCCCTCGGACATGATGGACGGCCGGGTCGGTGCGATCCGCCAGGCACTCGACGCCGAGGGCTTCACCGAGGTCTCGATCCTCGCCTACACGGCCAAGTACGCGTCTGCCTTCTACGGTCCGTTCCGCGACGCGCTCGACTCGGCGCCCAAGTCCGGCGACAAAAAGACCTATCAGATGGATCCCGGCAACGTCCGCGAGGCGCTGCGCGAGGTCACGCTCGACGAGGTCGAGGGCGCCGACATGCTGATGGTCAAGCCCGCCGGTCCCTACCTCGACGTGATCCGAGCGGTCCGCGAGTTCACGGCCCTGCCGGTTGCCGCGTATCAGGTCAGTGGCGAGTACGCGATGCTCAAGGCCGCGAGCGAGCGCGGCTGGCTCGACGAGCGCAAGGTCGTGCTCGAGAGCCTGCTGGCGATCCGTCGCGCCGGGGCCGACGTGATCTTGAGCTACTACGCGCCCGAAGCCGCGGCGTGGCTGCGGGCGGGGTGAGATGAGCCGGGTCATGAAGGTGTTCTTCGCATGAGCGCAATGATCGGAGTCACCGAGATCCTGTTCCTCGCGGCCTTCGTCGCGTCGATGCTCTTGCTCGGCTTCGCGTTCCTCGGTCGCCCGCGTCGGCGGGCGGTCTCGGGCACGCCCACGGTGCCGGCCGTGCCCGCCCGGGCGAGCGAAGCGAACCCACCGGTCGCCGCTCACGAGGTCGTGCACATCCGCAAGGGCAGCGACCTGGTCGAGCAGCTTCGGACCCACGCGGGCGAAGCCGAGCGTCGGGGGCTGCGGCCCTTCCTCGAGTTCGGCGCGGTCTGGTGCCCGCCCTCGCGCTTGTTCGGTGAGGCGCTCGAGCACCCGCGCATGATTACGGCGATGGCCGGGGTCTACCTGATCCGGGCGGAGTCCGATGATTTCTCCGCGGCCGAGCTCGAGCGCTTCGGCGTCCGCTCGGTCCCGGTGTTCTACGAGCTCGACGCCGAGGGCGAGCCGACCGGGCGGCGGATCGACGGGGGCGCCTGGGGGGCCGATACGCTCGATAACATGGTCCGGGTGATGGGCCCCTTCTTCGCTGGCTAGCAGGGCTGCTGGGGGCAGCAGGGGCTACTCCGGCGACCGGCTCTCGTGGTACGTGTTTGTCACCATGAGTGACGCCGCTGTGATCCGAGACCTGCCCAAGATTACGGTGATGCAGTTGTTCGACGGGGCCGTGGCCGCAGCTGGCAGCGCCCCGGCGCTCGCCCACAAGCAGGCCGGTCAATGGGTGAAGACCTCGTGGAGCGACTACCGCACGAAGGTCCATCAGGCGGCGCGTGGCTTGATCGCGATCGGGCTCGAGCCTGGCCGTGGCGTCGTGCTGATCGGCTTCAATTGCCCGCAGTGGCTGATCGCAAACCTCGCTGCGATCCATGCCGGCGGGGTCCCGGTCGGCATCTACACGACCTCGACGCCGCCGCAGTGTCGTTACATCGCAGGGCACAGCGACTCGAACGTAGCGATCGTCGAGAACCGCGAGCAGCTCGACAAATTCCTGGCCATCCGCGACGAGCTCCCGCTGCTGCGCGCGATCGTCATGATGACCGGCGAGCCACCGGCTGGGGTCGAGGGCGTGTACAGCTGGGCGCAGCTCTTGGCCAAGGGAGACGATGTCCCGGTCAGCGAGCTCGACCAGCGGATCGCCGCCCAGAAACCCGACGACATCTGCACGTTGATCTACACGTCCGGGACCACCGGTGAGCCCAAGGGCGTGATGCTCAGCCACGACAACCTGACTTGGACCGCCGCCTCGGCCTCGACGACCCTCGAGATCGAG
>CBFGLP010000136.1:0-1732 GCA_965649595.1 uncultured Myxococcales bacterium
CTCCGGCGGCTGGAAGATGCGGGCGGTGCTCGCGGCCCTGCTGTTTCAGCGGCCCGATCTGCTGCTGCTCGACGAGCCGACCAACCACCTCGACATGCCCTCGGTCGCGTGGTTTGGCGACTTCCTGCAGCGCTATCGGCGGAGCTTCGTGCTGATCTGCCACGACCGCGAATTCCTCAACGAGCAGATCGACCGAATCGTCAGCTTCGAGCCCGAGGGCGTCCGCACCTACCGGGGCAATTACGAGGCCTACAAGCGGCAGCGCGAGGAAGAGGAGATCGTGCTGCTCAACAAGGCCCGCAACCTCGCGCGCGAGCGCGAGAAGACCGAGCAATTCATCGAGCGCTTCCGGGCCCAGGCCAACAAGGCCAAGGCCGTGCAGAGCCGGGTCAAGGCGCTCGAGAAGATGGAGGAGGTCGTCACCTTCGAGCAGCGGCGGATCATGAGCTTCGAGTTCCCGCCGACCGAGCGCTGCGGTGTCGAGGTGATCCGCATCGAGCATTTGCGCAAGGCCTATGGCGACCACGTCGTATTTCCCGATCTCAGCCTGACCGTCGGCCGCGGTCAGAAGATCGGCATCATCGGCGTCAACGGAGCGGGTAAGACCACCCTCTTGCGCATGATCGCCGGCGAGATCCCGTTCGACGGCGGCAAGCTCGAGCTCGGCCACAAGGTCATCCCCGGCTACTACGCCCAGCACCACGCCGAGACCCTCGACCGCTCCGCCACCGTGTTCGAGGAGGTCGCCCGGCAAGAGCCCAACGCCGGCCAGACCCGCGTGCGCACGATCTTGGGCGCGTTCCTCTATTCGGGCGACGACGTCGACAAGAAGGTCAGCGTGCTGTCCGGCGGCGAGCGGGCCCGCGTGGCCCTGGCGCGCCTGCTGATCAAGCCCGGCAACCTGCTCTTGATGGACGAGCCGACCAACCACCTCGACCTCGAGTCGAGCGAGAGCCTGGCCGAGTCGCTGACGACCTTCGACGGCACCCTGCTCTTCGTCAGCCACAACCGCAGCTTCGTCCGCAAGCTCGCGACCACGATCTGGAACGTCCACGACGGCATCGTCGAGGTCTATCCGGGCACGCTCGACGAGTACCTGCACAGCGCCAAGCTGCGCGGCGAGGAGCTCGAGGCGGTCGCCAACGGGACCGCCGGCCCGACCAAGCAGCCGGGCAGCGCCGCGTCGGCAGCCGCAAAGGCCGGCCCGGCCGCAGCCAAGCCGGCCGCGCCCGTCGAAGAGACCGCCGAGCAAAAGCGCGATCGGGCGGCCGAGCGCGATCGCAAGCGTCGTGAGGCCGAAGAGCGAGCGGCTCGCTCGAAGAAGCTCAAGCCGCTCGAACGCAAGGTCGCCGAGCTCGAGGCACGCATCGTCGAGCTCGAGGCCGCGCAGAAGCAGCGCTCGGTCGACCTCGCTAACCCCGATATTTACGGGGACGAGCCGCGCCGTCGGGAATTGCTCGGGGCTTACCAGGACGCGGCGGATAAGCTCGAGGAGCTGAGCGGGCGCTGGGAGCTGGCGCTGGCGGAGCTCGAGGAGCTGCGGGCGGGGCTCGACGGCTGAGGCAGCATTCGAATTTGGCTCTCGTGGCAGCCAACCCATATAAATACAGTACGCGTTTGGTACGCGTTCACACCGGTCATTGCCGCGAAATCCTGGATTGGGAGACTTCGATCGCAGAGCGGGCAATGCACCACCCGATCGGTGTAAACGCGTACTAAATACACACACAAC
>CBFGLP010000137.1:0-2189 GCA_965649595.1 uncultured Myxococcales bacterium
CGAGCTGCAGGCGACCAGCATCTACGTGACCCACGATCAGGTCGAGGCGATGACGCTGGCCGACGTGCTCTTCGTGCTGCAAGGCGGCGAGGTCCAGCAGCGAGGGGCACCGATCGACGTCTATCGGGCGCCGATCAACACGTTTGTGGCGCGCTTCTTGGGCAGCCCGGCGATGAACCTGTCCAAGCGGACGCTGGCGAGGGTTGGTTCAAGTGTTTGTGCGGGGGAGGTCGAGATCCGCGAGCCCGGTGGGTTTGCCAGCCTCGAGCCGGGGCGCGAGGTGTTCCTGGGCATTCGGCCCCACGATCTCTCGCCTTGCAGCGACGAGGATGCGGATCTCCACCTGCGCGTCGAGGTCGTCGAGACGCTCGGGCCCGAGCTGACCGTGCACGGGAAGTTAGGCGATGAGCCCTTCGTCGCTGCCCTGTCTGCCGAGCACCGCGTGCAACGAGGCGACACGCTCCCGCTTCGGGTCGAGCGCCTGCACCTGTTCGACGCCGCGACGACCCGGAGCCTGCGATGCTGAGCCGTGCGGCGCTGGTCCTGCTCGCGCTGGTCGTGGGGTTGCTGTCCACGAGCGCCCGCGCGAACGAGCCGGTCAGGCTCTGGCACGCGTACCGGGGCGCCGAGGAGCGGGCACTAGAAGAGATCCTCGCGGGCTTCGATGGCGAGGTCGACCTGCTCGCGGTCCCCTACGACGCGTTCGCGGCCAAGCTCGAGTCCGCGATCCCGCTCGGCGAGGGCCCGCACGTATACATCGACGCGCACGAGCGGCTCGGCAACTTTCGTGAGCGCAGCATCGTCGCGGCGGTGCCTCTCGAGATCGATCCAGGCCAATACACCGCCAACGCGATCGCGGCGGTCCGCAGCGACGACGGGCAGCTCTGGGGTCTGCCGCTCTCGCAGAAGTGCCTCGCGCTCTACGTGAACACCGACTTGGTCGCGGAGCCCCCGGACACGCTCGAGGCGATCGCCGCGCTAGGCCCGAGCTTGCCCGCGGGTGTGTACCCGCTCGCCTACGAGGCCCAAGGCGCCTACGCCCACGCGGCCCTGCTCGCGGCGTTCGGGGGTCGGCTGTTCGACGAGAGCGCCGACGACTACGCGTTCGAGGGCCCCGCCGCGGTCCGCTCGCTCGAGCTCGCCAAGGCGCTGGTCGACGCCGGGGTCGTGCCCGCCGACGCCGACGGTGCGCTGGTCACCAACCTGTTCAAGGCCGGTCAGGCGGCGACCGTGTTCTCCGGCCCCTGGCTCGCCGCCGATCTCGGCGACGCCGTGCCCTACCGAGTCGCCCCGCTGCCGATCGTCGAGCAGACCGGCGAGCGCATGCGGCCGCTGCTGACGGTCGAGGTCGCGCTGCTGAGCCCCCGTGGCGCCCAGAACCCCGACGCGCTGCGCCTGCTCGAGCTGCTCGCCAGCCCGCGCGCCGCCGAGATCCGGGCCCGGGTCGCTCGCAACCTGAGCGCCCGCGCCGACGTGCCGCTGCCCGACGATCCGCTGCTCCAGGCGTTCTCCCAGCAAGCCGAGCTCGCCCAACTGATGCCCGCGACCTCGGCCATGCGCGCGGTCTGGGAGCCAGCCAACCGAGCGATCCGCAAGGTCATGCGCGGCGACATGGAGCCCGAGCCCGCGCTGTCCGAGGCGCGGCGTCGCTTCGACGACGTCCGTCGCCCGCCCCCACCGCCCGCTTCGCCGACGCCGATCCTGATCGTGCTCGGCCTCGCCTCGCTGGCCGGCGCGGGCGTCCTGGTCCACCGAGCTCGCCGCCGCGAGAGCTGGATCGCCCTTCGCAACTCGCTACCTGCCTATGCCTACGTGGCGCTCGGCATGATCGCGGTCGCCGTGCTGGTCGTGCTCCCGCTGGTGCTCGGAGCCGCGGCCTCGCTCTTCGCCGGCAAGCCGCACGAGCTCTACTACGTCGGGTTCGCCAACTTCTGGTCGATCCTGACCGCCCGCGGCGCGCCGCTGCTCTCGACCGGATCGTTCTACGTGGTGCTCGCGGTGACCGTGCTGTGGACGGTCGTCAACGTCGGCTTCCACCTCGGGATCGGCGTCGCGCTGGGGCTGTTGCTCTCGCGCCCCCACATGCGCCTGCGCGGGCTCTATCGCGTGCTGCTGATCGTCCCTTGGGCGGTGCCCAGCTACGTGACCGCGCTCGCTTGGCGCGGCATGTTCCACCGCCAGTTCGGCGC
>CBFGLP010000138.1:0-5371 GCA_965649595.1 uncultured Myxococcales bacterium
TCGGGCTCGGCTCGGTGCTCGGCTACCTGATCGCGGGCGTGCTGATCGGCCCCTTCGTGCTCGGGCTGATCGGCGAGGAGGGCCAGAGCGTGATGCACTTCGCCGAGTTCGGCGTGGTCATGATGCTCTTCCTGGTCGGCCTCGAGCTCGAGCCTTCGCTGCTCTGGCGCCTGCGCACGCCGATCCTCGGGCTCGGCGGCCTGCAGGTGCTGGTGACCTCGCTGGTGTTCGGCGCGGCTGGCCTCGCGCTCGGCCTCGCCTGGCAAGCGGCGCTCGCGGTCGGGATGATCGCTTCGCTCTCGTCGACCGCGATCGTCTTGCAGACGCTCAGCGAGAAGGGTCAGCTCAAGACCGCGGCCGGCCAGTCGTCGTTCGCGGTGCTGCTCTTTCAAGACATCGCCGTGATCCCGATGCTGGCCTTGTTCCCGCTGCTCGCGACCCACGAGGTCGCGCAGGTCGGCGAGCAGCACGGCCCGACCAGCTGGGTCGAGGGCCTGCCTGGCTGGTCGCAGACGCTGATCGTGCTCGGGGCCGTGGCCGCGATCGTGGCCGGCGGCCACTACCTGATCCGTCCTGCGTTCCGCGCGATCGCGGCCACCCGTCTACGCGAGCTGTTCGTCGCCGCCGCGCTCTTGCTGGTGATCGGCATCGCGCTGCTGATGACCCGCGTCGGCCTCAGCCCCGCGCTCGGCACCTTCGTGGCTGGCGTCGTGCTGGCCAACAGCGAGTACAAGCACGAGCTCGAGAGCGACATCGATCCTTTCAAGGGCCTGCTGCTCGGGCTGTTCTTCATCGCCGTCGGCGCGTCGATCGACTTTCGCCTGGTCGCCGACGCGCCCGCCACGGTGTTCGGCCTCGTCGCCGCCCTGATGCTCGGCAAGCTCGTGATCCTCGTCGTGCTCGCGCGGGTGTTCGCGCTCGGCGTCGACCAGAGCCTGGTGTTCGGGTTCGGGCTCGCGCAGGCGAGCGAGTTCGGGTTCGTGCTGCTCTCGTTCGCCATCCAGAGCGGCGTGCTCGCGCCCGAGATCGCCGCTCCGCTGGTCGTCGTCGTCGCCCTGAGCATGGCGCTGACCCCCTTGCTGATGGTGGTGTTCGAGCGCGTGGTCCGGCCGCGCGTCGGCACCCGCGAAAAGCCGCGCGAGTTCGACGATGTCCACGGCGGCAACCCGGTGATCATCGCCGGCTTCGGTCGTTTCGGGCAGATCTGCTCGCGCCTGCTCGCGATCGAGGGCATCGGCGCCACGGTGCTCGAGGCCGACTCGGAGCAGGTCGAGGCGCTGCGCAAGTTCGGCCGCAAGGTGTTCTACGGCGACGCCAGCCGCTACGACCTCTTGCACGCCGCGGGAGCCGACTCGGCCAAGCTCTTGATCCTCGCGCTCGACAAGCCCGACAAGGTGCTCGAGATCGTCCACACGGCGCGCAAGCACTGGCCGCACCTCCAGATCATCGCGCGCTCCTACGACCGGATCGACGCGTATGACCTGCTCGCCGCCGGGGTCGATCATGTCTACCGAGAGACCTTCGACGCGGCCCTGCGCGCCGGCACCGACGCGATGGTCCTGCTGGGCCAGCGCGCCCACAAGGCGCACCGCGCCGCCCAGCGCTTCCGTCGACACGACGAGAGGCTGATGCGCGAGCTCGCGGGTCGCCACCGCGACGAGGAGTTCATCGCGATCGCGCGCGAGCGCTACGCCGAGGTCGAGACCCTGCTTCGTCAGGATCAGCTCGACGTCGATCACCCCGGCATCGAGCCCGGCTGGGACTCGACCCCGCTGGTCTCACAGTACGGGGGCGACGACGACAAGGCCCACGAGTGAATCGGAAGCTGGAGGTAATCCCGCGTCCTCCGCTCGTGATCGTGTAGGCAGGGTCGTGGCACGAGTAGGATGCCGAGCGTCCTCGAGCGTGACCTTCATGCAGCGCACCAAGCTTCCCTTTGCCGCCCTCACCCTACTCTTGTTTCAACCGACCGTCGGCTGCTCGGACGACGGACCCACTGACGACGAGGTCGGCGACGGCGACGGCGATACGACCACCGGTGATGGTGATGGCGACGGCGACGGCGACACGACCACCGGAGACGGTGACGGTGATGGTGACGGTGATGGCGACGTCGCCTGCTCCAACACCCCCGGAGATCACTCCGCTGCCGCCTGCCCCGGCGGAGAGTGCCCGATCGTCACCGACGTCGTGATCGCCTGCGAGGACAGCGAGTTCTCCGACCCAGGCCTGCGCGTCGCGGCGACGGCTGACAACGCCTACCTCGCGACCACCAGCACCAACGCCGTCGTGCTCTTCGAAGCCAGCGGCGACCAGGCTCAGCCGATCGGCGGCCTGCCTGCCGCGCTCGAGCGCACCATCTTGCTGCTCGCCCAGGATCCCGAGGGGGTCGTCTACCTCGCAGCCGACACCACCGCCGGCAGCCTCGGTAACTATCCTGGTGGCCTCACCTTCGTCGGCCCCGGCGGTGAGGCTTGGACCGAAGAGCTGGTGTTCGACAACGACAAGTACGTCGAGGCGATCGACTTCACCTTCGCCCCCGACGGCCGCGCGCACCTGTGGTTCGAGGACGATCCGCCCGAAGGCTACGAGCACGCCACCCGCAACGGCCCCGACGACTGGGCGCTCGACGACGCGCCGCCGGTCATGCCCGGCTCGTGGAACCACTACAACATTCGCCCTGACGGCACGCCGATCAGCTACTCGTTCGTCCAGCAGGGGGCCGACTGGCAGTTGGTCGCGCGGATCGACGGCACCGACAGCGAGCTCGGCTCGCCCTCTCAAGACTTGTTCCCGATGAAGTACATGCCGGTGCCGCCAGCGATGCCCGCGCTCGACGGCCCCGCGCCCAGCCACGCGGTCGTGATCCAGCACCCGGAGGGCCTGCGCATCGCCTGGCCCAATGAAGGCCTCGGCCCCGAGCAGTACTTCGAGTTCGAGGTGCCCGACACGATCGCCGCGCAGTTCGAGTGCGAGCCCGGTGATCCCTACGTCGACTGCGGCCCCGACTGCCACGAGAGCGCGCTCGGGATCGCGGACGAGGCCTTCGCCGTGGCGGAGACGCCCGACGGTCGGCTGTGGCTGGCGTGGGTCGAGACGCAGTATGACCTCACGATCTCGTACACCGAGGAGTGCGGGCCGCCCGAGCAGCCGGAGTGCTACTGCGAGAGCGCGGTCGTCGAGGATCTCTCGACGGCGAGCCTGCACTTGGCCCACTTCGACTTCACCGATCAAGAGCTGGTCGAGGTGCTCGAGATGCCGATCCCGCTGATCGAGTCGATCAACGCGTTCATCTCCGATGGCGCCGTGCGGCTGATCGATCTGCGGGCGTTCGACGACCAGCTAGCGATCGGGCTGCGGCTGCGCGACGAGCAAGGCGTAGGCGCGCCACCGCGGGTCGTTCGGCTCTTGCAGGTCGACGCGGCCGGGCTCTGATCGCTCGGATCTCAGAACCGCCCGACGACCGTCAACCCACCACCACCGGGCAACCAGGTCGGGCTGACGCTCATCGAGCGCTCGAGCTCCCAGGCCTGGGTCTTCTTGTTGCCCCGCACGAACAGCACCGCGCCCGCGATCAGCCCGAGCACCCCGACGCCCCCGAAGGTCAGGCTCAGCGCGACCGCCAGCGTGTTCGCCTTGCGCCCGTTCTCCCGGCTCGCGTCGATGTCGTCCTGAATGCCGGCACACTCCGGCCGCAGATCATTGCTCGCGCACATCAGCTCGCGTCGCTCGGCGAACGCGGTGCGGAGCTCGTCCTCGAACCCCTGCCCGCGCACGCCGAGCACCACGCCCGAGACGACTCCGCCGATCACGAACACCCCGCCGAGACCCATCGCGACCGCGCCGCCGAGCCGCAGCTTCTTGCCCGGATCGGGCCCGAGATCGACGGGCTCGGGCTTCGGCTCGTTGACGGTCGCCTCGGCGGCTTCGTGGTCGGCGATCTTCTTGTCGATCTCGGCGATCACCGCCTCGGCCTCGGCGATGTCGCCGAGCTCGGGATTCTTCTGGAGCTCGATGATGTAGTTCTGGAACACCACCTTGGCCTTGCGCAGGTGGGCGATGTCGGGGTCGACGTCGTACCAGCGCAGGTGCGCGAGGCCGATGTTGTAGAGGATCGCGGGCAGAGCCGAGAGCTCGTAGGCCCGCTCGAACTCGCGGGCGGCCTCCTCGAACTGACCGAGCCGATACTCCTTCTCGCCGGCCTCGTAGGCGCGGCGGGCCGCAGCGGTCGCAGGATCCTCTTCGGGCGCGAGCTCGACCAGCGTCGGCTTGGGGGGCGCGGCTCGAGTCGGCAACGAAGACGCGAAGCAAGCGATACCGACGGACAACGCCCAGGTGCGGGCGACGAGCGAGCGAGCGGCGAGGCGACGCATGGGGGCGCGCGACGGTATCACAGGTCGACCAGCTCGACCTGCGACGCGGCGATGGCCGAGGCCAGGAACACCGCCCCAACCCGAGCGAAGCGCTCGGGCGCATCCGTAGCCAAGAACCGCGCCCTCAGCCGCTGTCGGGCTGACTCTGGAGCCTCGATCACGGCGCGTGTGGGCGCGGCGAGGCCCGTGCGTGCGAGCTCGGTCGCGACCGCGACCGCGGTGGTCTCGGCCGAGTCGACGAGCCGCACCGTGGGGCCGCAAACACGCTGAATCGCCGCGCGCAGGACCGGAAAGTGCGTGCAGCCGAGCACCAGCGTATCGACCCGGCCGTGCTCGAGATCGGCGAGCACCGGATCGAAGTAGCGCCGCGCGACCGCCTCGACGATCGAGCCCTCGACCCAGCCCTCCTCCGCCAGCGCGACGAACAGCGGACAGGGAACGGTCTCGAGCTTGATGTCCGGTCGCCGGCCCGCGATCGCCCGCTGGTACGCGCCGCCGCGGATCGTGCCTTCGGTACCGGTGACCAGCACGTGACCGGTCTGCGTGGCCGCGCAGGCAGCCTCGGCACCCGGCTCGATCACGCCGATCACCGGCAGCGGAGCGAAGGCTCGCGCGAGGTCGTCGACCGCCACCGCCGAGGCCGTATTGCAGGCGATCACCAGCAGCTTGACGCCTCGCTCGACCAGCTTGCCCGCGGCTTGCCGCGCGTAGCGGCGCACCGTGTCGGCGCTCTTGCTGCCGTAGGGCAGCCGGGCCGTGTCGCCGAGATACAGGAAGTCTTCTTCCGGTAAATGGCGACGCAGGGCGTCGAGCACGGTCAGGCCCCCGACGCCGCTGTCGAACACACCGATGGGACGCTCGTCTGGCATTACCGGGCCCATTCAAGCCCCCTTGGGGGCCAAGCGGATAGCTGCGCACCCGGAATCAGCCCACCGGGGTCGCGGCAGCGACCCCGCGGCCGCGAAGCGGCCGTGCGTGGCAGAGTGCAGGGCGCCTGC